>JALYWP010000228.1 GCA_030852655.1 Pseudomonadota bacterium
TGTTGCTTCTGGCCATGGCCGACGCCGATCACCGCCTTCTTGACCGCGTTGGGCGCATATTCGGCAACCTCGATTCCGGCCAGCGCCGGCACCAGCATGGCTATGCCGCGCGCCTGGCCGAGCTTCAACGTCGCCACCGCATCCTTGTTGACAAAGGTCTGCTCAACCGCCGCCTCGGCGGGCTCCTGTGCTTCCAGCACCGCGCGCAGCCCGTCATGCAATTGCCTGAGCCGCACGGCGAGCGACGCCTTGTCGTCGGACCTGACCGTGCCGGCGTCGACGAAGCGCAGCGAATTGCCAAGCGTCTCCACCACGCCCCAGCCGGTGCGCCTCAGTCCGGGATCTATGCCGATGATGCGAATCGCCTGGGTCATTGCGGAACTCTACCTTTCCGCAATGGCGATGCCAGACAATTGTGAACAAAGCAGAAACAGAGGTGCCCGTCGTGCACTGGTTTCAGCCGAGGAGGATCAGCCGCGCGCGAAGGCCGTGTTCAGGAGCGTGATCTGGTCGGACACCGGGTTGGGGCTGCGCGTGCCCGGCAGCGGCACGACGGTATTCTTGCCGTAGATCTCGTCGTCCATCCGGCGCACCAGCCCCTGCAGGCTGAGCGAGCGGTTGACCAGGTCGACGAAGGGCCTCGGCAGTTCGGCCCATCCCGCCGCCTCGGCATGCGCCGAAGCCGTGTCGAGCCGCACCTTCGATTTCTCGATGGCGACCTGGTCGCGGCTCATCTCGCCGGAATTGGCGGCGCGCTGCAAAAGCAGCCACGAGGCGATCTGCATCAGCCTTGTCGTCAGCCGCATCGATTCGGCCGCGTAGAGCGTGGCCGCCAGCCGTGAAAGCTTCTTCGCCTCCGCGCGCCCTTCGCCGTCGAGATATTCGGCGGCATGCTCGACCAGCGACATGCCCTCATTATAGAGGGGCTTGAACGACTGGGAGAAGACACGACGCTCCGCGAGTTTGATCGTCTTGCCTTCCTTGGACGGCTCGCTCATTCCTGACGTCCCTGCACTGCTTTTTCACACCCTACGGCGACGACATTGAAAATGCGCTGCCACGCCATGCAACGCAAGCGTATGTTTAATAAAAGGTTAACGGTTCCGGGCCGGGTTTCCGGCGCGCCTGCCGCTCCCCGGTGTCGGAGCATAAAAAAAGAGCCGCGAATCGCGGCTCTCAGGAGTTAACAGGGAGGCGTCAAACGAAGTGGCTCCAGCCACTCGGTAAGAATCCAGATCACTGGATGCACACAGTAAACGCCCGTAAAGCTTAACCGGCGGTTAATACCCCGCCGCAAACAAGCGAGAAATTTTCGTCAGTACGCCGCAACCCCGTCCGCGGTGCGGGCCGTCTCGCCACCCCACAACGCGCGCAGCGCAATGAAGGCGAACAGCACCGTCGACGCGAAATAGGCCATCGCCGACATGCCCAGCAGCGGTTCGACGACGGGGTTCCCGCCATAGAGCACGAAAAGGCCGGCGAACATGCCCAGGCTGCTGATCGCCGCCAGCCAGAAATGGATCGTGGCGAGCCGCGACGCCCGCGCCGCGGGCATCAGATGGTAGAAGACGGCGAACACCGCCGACATGAGCCAGCCCACCACCATGATGTGGGCGTGCGTCGGCAGTTGCCCGTGATCATGGCTCATCGCCATGGACAGGCCGAGCGTCATTCCGACGAGTGCGTAGATCACCGCCAGGGTGAAGAAATTGCGTGCTGCGCCTTGCATGGATGCCCTCCTGATCGGGTAGGTGGTGGAACCGCCGTCCTTTTGCGGCCGGTTCGTTTCAGAACCATGTCGCCGCGATCAGCCCGACGATACGCGAACCGCCCATGATCGGCCGGCACCTTGCCCGTGGATGTCGCAGCCGACATTCCACGCCTTGGGTGGGTATCAACCGCCCTTCGCCATCTCGCGCAGCTTGAACTTCTGGATCTTGCCGGTCGAGGTTTTGGGGATTTCGGCGAAGATCACCGCCTTCGGCACCTTGAAGCGCGCCAGCAGCGAGCGGCAATGCGCGATGATCTCCTCCTCGGTGGCGGTGCCGCCCGGCTTCAGCTCGACATAGGCGACCGGCACCTCGCCCCATTTCTCGTCCTCGCGCGCGACCACCCCGCAGGTCGCCACCGCGCGATGCTTGTAGAGCGCATCCTCGACCTCGATGGAGGATATGTTCTCGCCGCCCGAGATGATGATGTCCTTGGAGCGGTCCTTGAGCTGGATATAGCCGTCCGGATGCATGACGCCGAGATCGCCCGAATGGAACCAGCCGCCGGCGAAGGCCTCGTCGGTGGCCTTCCTGTTCTTCAGGTACCCTTTCATGACGATGTTGCCGCGGAACATGACCTCGCCGATCGTCTCGCCGTCGCGCGGCGTCTCCTTCATCGTCTCGGGGTCCATGACGGTCAGGCCTTCGAGCGGCGCATAGCGCACGCCCTGCCGCGCCTGCCGGGTCGAGCGGGCGTCCCTGTCCAGCCCGTCCCAGTCGACATGCCATTCGTTGACCGTGGCGGGGCCGTAGGTTTCGGTCAGCCCGTAGAGATGCGTCACCTTGAAGCCGGCATCGGCCATGCCCGCAAGCACCGCCTCGGGCGGCGGCGCGGCGGCCGTGTTGAAGACCACGGTCTGCGGAAAATCTCGCTTGTCCTCCGGCCTGGCGTTGATCAGCGTCGACATGACGATCGGCGCGCCGCACAGATGCGTCACGCCATGGTCGGCGATGGCGTCGTAGATCGGTTTCGGCCTGACCCAGCGCAGGCAGACATGGGTGCCGGCCTGCAGCGCCAGCGTCCACGGGAAGCACCAGCCATTGCAGTGGAACATCGGCAGCGTCCACAGATAGACAGCGTGCTTGCCCATGCCGGCATGGATGGTGTTGGCATAGGCCATCAGAGTGGCGCCGCGGTGATGGTAGACGACGCCCTTCGGATTGCCGGTCGTGCCGGACGTATAGTTCAGCGACACCGCATCCCACTCGTCGTCCGGCATCGACCAGGCGAAGTCGGGATCGCCGCCGGCGAGGAATTCCTCATAGTCGACGTTTCCGATCCGCTCGCCCTTCGGATGCGGCGCATCGGCCGGGTAATCCGGATCGTCATAGTCGATCACCAGGGGCTTTGTCTTGGCGAGCGAAAGCGCTTCCTTCATCACGCCCGAAAACTCACGGTCGACGATGACGACCTTGGTCTCGGCATGGTCGAGCTGGAAGGCGATCACCGCCGCGTCGAGCCGCGTGTTCACCGAATGCAGCACCGCCTTCACCATCGGCACGCCGAAATGCGCTTCCAGCATGGGCGGCGTGTTGGACAGCATTGCCGTCACCGTGTCGCCCTTGCCGATGCCGTGGCTTGCCAGCGCCGAGGCGAGCTGCAGCGAGCGGCGCCAATAGTCGCGGTAGCTGACCCGCTGGCTGCCATGCACGATGGCGAGGCGATCCGGGTAGGTGCTTGCCGCGCGCTCGAGAAGGGTGATCGGCGTCAGCGGCTGGAAATTCGCCGGTTGCCGGTCGAGATGCTGGTCATAAGGATTGGTCATGTCTTTCCGCCCATGCGCTTTGCGTCCCGGGCTCAGTTGAGCACGTCGAGCACGCCATCGTAAATCAGCTTCACCGCAATGACGGCGACCGTGCAATAGGTGAAGGGGTAGAATATCTCCGGGCGCATCCTCCTGACCAGCCATGCGCCGGCAAGCGTGGCCAGCGGCGCAACCGGCATGAGCACGGCCGAGGCGGTCAGATTGGTGGCGTCGAACTGCCCGAGCAGGAAATAGGGCACCAGCTTGATCGCATTGGTGATGGCGAAGAAGACCACGCTGGTGCCGGTGAAGACCTTCGGGTCCATCCTCAGCGGCAGCGCATAGACCTGGAAGGGCGGCCCGCCGACATGGGCGACGAAGCTGGTGAAGCCCGCAACCATCCCCCAGAAGGACCCCGCGGCGGCGTTCGGCCTCGCCGTGTGGTTGGCGCCGTGGCGGGCCAGTTGCCAGAGCCAGCGGCCGACGAAGACTATGGCGATGGCGCCGACGATGAAGCGCACCATGTCGGCGGTCACCATCGACGCCGCCAGCCAGCCGATGCCGATGCCGATCAGCGAGCCGGGCAGCATGACCGCAAGCGTGGCCCGGTCATAGACGCCGCGCCATGTCCATAGCGACACCATGTCCATCAGCACGAGGATCGGCAGCATGATCGCCGCCGCCTGGATCGGGCTCATGACCAGCGCCATCAGCGGTACGCCGACAAACCCCATGGCGCCGCCGAAGCCGCCCTTGGACAGGCCGACGAGGACCACGGCCGGCAGCGCGGTGGCGTAGAACCAGGGATTGGCGAGAAGATCGTACATACGGGGAACGCAGCCGGCGGACGCGCGTGGAATAGCCCGAAACCGTCCGCCATGCGACCGGATTGTGTCGAGGCCGGAAAATCCGCCTTCTGTTCAACCGGCCGGGCTTCGTCTATGCCGCATTCCAACCAAACTCGCCCGGCATAGGCGACAAAGTCCGGAACCCGCGCATGAACGAACCGACACCGCCAAACCGCTGCCGCATCGTTTTGATCTCGCCCGCCGGCGAGAGCGCCGACGGTTTCTGCGCGAAGTTCAGCGCGGCAATCACCGGCGGCGACATCGCCTCGATCATACTGCCTGCCAACGGCATGGACGAGGCCTCGTTCCAGGCCTTCGCCGAGCGCGTCGTGCCGATCGCCCAGGCAGCCGGCATTGCCGCGATCATCGCCGAGGACACGCGTATCGCGGGACGCGTCAGGGCCGACGGCATCCATATCGAAAGCGGCAAGGCGGCGCTCGCCGATGCGGTTGCGAGTTTCCAGTCGAAGATGGCGGTCGGCGCGGGCGGGGCAAAGACCCGCGACGACGCGCTCGAACTCGGCGAGGAGCGGCCGGACTACGTCTTCTTCGGCCGTTTCGGGTATGACAATACGCCCGAGGCGCATCAACGCAACCTGTCGCTCGGCGGCTGGTGGGCGGAGATGATCGCGCTGCCGGTGATCGTGATGGCCGGTTCCGACCTCGCCTCGGTCGAGACTGTGGCAGCGACGGGCGCCGATTTCGTCGCGCTGTCGGCGGCGGTCTTCGCCGACGGCGTCGATCCCGGCGAAGCCGTGCGGCGCGCCAACGCCATCCTCGACGAAACCGCGCCGCGCTTCGAGGTTTGATGATGCTCTTTCGACGCTTGGCGCCGATATTGCTGATGCTTCTGGTCGCGGGTTCCGCCAATGCGGCAGGCGATACCGCGCCGGCGGATACGGCCGCGCCGGAGGCTGCACCGGAAACCGCGCCCGCAGCCGCTCCCCAGTCCGCGCCTGACGTGGACCGCTTCGGCGGCCCGCCGGCCGATGCCGCCTATGGCGCGTTCCAGCGCGGGCTCTACATGACCGCGCTCAACCTCGCCAGGCCGCGCGCCGAGGCCGGCGACGCCGCCGCTCAGACGCTTGTCGCCGAGATATTGTCGCGCGGGCTCGGCGTCGCCCGCGACGAGGCCGAAGCCGCCAAATGGTATCAGCGCGCCGCCGAGCAGGGCGTGCCCGAGGCACAGTTCCAGTATGCGCTGCTGCTGCTCGATGGCCGCTTCGTGGAAAAGGATCCGCAGGGCGCCTATGCGCTGATGCAGGCGGCGGCCGAGGCGGGCAACCGGCTGGCGCAGTTCAATTTCGCCCAGCTCGTCGTCGACCGTGAGCATGGCGATGCCGGCATGCGGAAGGCCGTCTCCTATTACCAGCGCGCCGCCGACGCCGGGCTGGCCGACGCGCAATATGCGATGTCGCAGATCTACGCCAACGGCGTCGGCGGCAGGAAGCGCGACGACGCCGAGGCGCGGCGCTGGCTGCTCGCCGCCGCCCGCCAGAATTTCGATACCGCGCAGGTCGATCTCGCCACCTGGCTGATCGAGGGACGCGGCGGTCCCCGCGACCTGAAGGCCGGCTTCGGCTGGATGAAGCGCGCCGCCGACGGCGGCAATGTCGCCGCGCAAAACCGCCTCGCCAAGCTCTATATGGGCGGCATCGGCACCGAGCCGAATTCCATCGAAGCAGCCGCCTGGTATTTTCTCGCACGCCGCGCCGGGCTCATGGACCCTGTGATGGAAGATTTTTTGCGCGGGCTGACCGAGGACGAACAGCGGCAGGCGCTCGCCCGGGCGAACCGCCTGCGCTAGCAACCCCACGCGTCTTGCCTCCCGATCTCTTGCCTCGATAGGCGTTTTGTGGTCATGGAGGCGCCGAAAACGCGCCCGCCGGGTGCAACTCTCCGGAAAATTCCAGAAATGGCCAAGATAAACGGCAATGAAATCCGTCCCGGCGCGGTCATCGAGCATGATGGCGGGCTCTGGGTGGCGGTCAGGACCAACACGGTGAAGCCCGGCAAGGGCGGCGCCTACAACCAGGTCGAGCTTAAGAACCTCGTCACCGGCACCAAGCTCAACGAGCGTTTCCGTTCCGACGAGAAGGTCGAGCAGACGCGGCTCGACCTCAAGGATTTTTCCTTCCTCTACGAAGAGGGCGAGCAGTTGGTCTTCATGGACACGGAGAGCTACGAACAGCTCGAGCTGCACAAGGAATTCGTCGGCGAACGCGCCGCCTTCCTGCAGGACGGCATGATGGTGACGGTCCAGCTCTACAACGAGACGCCCATCGGCGTGTCGCTGCCCGACCAGGTGACGCTCGCCATCACCGAGGCCGATCCGGTCGTCAAGGGCCAGACCGCGGCCTCCTCCTACAAGCCGGCGACGCTGGAAAACGGCATCCGGGTGCTGGTCCCGCCCTTCATCTCGTCGGGCGAACGCATCATCGTCGACACCAACGAACTCACCTATGTCCGCCGCGCGGACTGAAATGAGCGAATAGGGAATAGTGAGCAGCGAATAGGGAATAGAAATTTCGTTCCCGTTTCGCGGCTCCATTCACCACTCACTACTCGCTGTTCGCTAATCGCTGCCCACTCTCGCCAAGGACATCACATGGCCCGCTCAGCTCTCCTCAACGTCATGGTCCAGGCCGC
>JALYWP010000241.1 GCA_030852655.1 Pseudomonadota bacterium
CCGCCCGGTGCCGAGATATGGCTCGACGGCGGGCACAATCCGGGCGCCGGACTGGTCGTCGCCGAGGCGATGGTCGAGCAGGAGGAGAAGCACCCGCGTCCGCTGTTTCTCGTCTGCGGCATGCTCAACACCAAGGACCAGACCGGCTATTTCCGCGCCTTCGAGGGCATGGCCCGCCATGTCTATACCGTACCCGTCAGCCTTTCGGAGGCCAGCACGCCTAACGATGAACTGGCGCTGCGCGCCCAGGCGGCCGGCCTGTCGGCGGAGCCCGTGGCATCCGTGGCCAACGCGCTGATGCTTCTGCGCGATACATGGGACGGCGAGGAGACGCCGCCGCGCATCCTGATCGGCGGCTCGCTCTATCTTGCCGGCGCGGTGCTCGCCGAAAACGGCACCCCGCCGGTCTGAACGGGTAGCGTCAACCCGGCTCGGCCGGCTTGCGCTCGACGAGCCCCACCGTGTTGCCGCCGGGATCCTTCAGGAAGGCCATCCATTCGGCCTCGCCCGCCGGCCCGAACCTGCCCTCCCTGTCGAGATGGACCAGCGCCGGCGCAGCCGTGAACGGCACGCCTTGCGCCGCTGCCGCCCTGTGGAAGTCGTCGAGTCCGGTCATGTCCAGATAAACGGTTCCGGGCGGCACGCCGTCGCCGAAGAAGAGCCTGACGTCGCCGGCAAGCAGGAAGGCGATGCCCGGCGGATCATAGCGCACATGCAGCGGCACGCCGAGCACGTCGCGCCAGAAGGCAAGCGTATTGTCGAGGTCGCGGCCGGCGGACAATGCCACCTGCCGGACCGCGCCGATCCGATACATGGTTATACGGAAAAACTGGTCCCGCAGCCGCAGGACGCGACGGCGTTGGGGTTCCTGACCTGGAAGGACTGGCCCATCAGATCATCGACGAAGTCGATCACCGAGCCGCCCATATAGACCAGCGAAAGATCGTCGATCAGCACGGTGGCGCCGTTCTTCTCGATGGCGACGTCGTCGTCGTTCCTGGCATCGACGAGGTCGAACTTGTAGGAGAATCCCGAGCAGCCGCCGCCCTCGACCGAAACGCGAAGCCCGATCTTGCCCGGCTCGCCCGCAACGATCTTCGCCACCCGGTCGGCCGCGGCATCGGTCACGTCGACTTTCATCATGGTCTTTGCGTCGGCGCCCATTGGCGTCACCTTGCGTTCGCGTTCCCATCATAGGTATGAACGGGAACGGGGCAAGTCAACCGGGACGGTCCGGATCACGGGCGGGCATGGACGAGGCGGGCAAGAGCGCGGGAAGGCTTGGCGACATCGGCTTCGGCTACCGCCCGCGCGCCCCTTATGCCTGCGATCCGGCGAAGTCGCGCGGCCGTTTCCAAGACGAGCCGGAGAGCCCGACCCGCACTCCCTTCCAGCGCGACCGCGACCGCATCATCCACTCCACCGCCTTCCGCCGCCTGAAGCACAAGACGCAGGTCTTCGTCGCGCATGAGAGCGACCACTACCGTACCCGCCTCACCCACACGATCGAGGTGGCGCAGATCGCCCGGGCGCTGGCGCGGGCGCTGCGCTGCGACGAGGACCTCGCCGAGGCGATCGCCCTGGTCCATGATTTCGGCCACACCCCCTTCGGCCACACCGGCGAGGATGCGTTGAATGCGAAAATGGCGAGATGGGGCGGTTTCGACCACAATGCCCAGTCGTTGCGCATCGTCACCCGCCTGGAACGCCGCTATGCCGACTTCGACGGGTTGAACCTCACCTGGGAGACGCTGGAGGGACTGGTCAAGCACAACGGTCCGCTGACCGACGCCGCCGGAAACGGCCTGAAAGGCCCGGTGCCGCAGGCCATCCGCGACCATTCCGAGCTTTTTGACCTCTGGCTCGACAGATATGCCGGCCTGGAGGCGCAATGCGCCGCGATTGCCGACGACATCGCCTACAACACGCACGATATCGACGACGGCCTGCGCGCCGGTCTGTTTACCCTCGGCATGCTCGAAACCGTCGCGCTGCCGCGCGAGATCCTGAAGACCGTACGCGAGAGATATCCGGCGCTAGACGATGTGCGCACCGGCCACGAGCTGATGCGCCGCCAGATCACCATCATGGTAGAGGATGTCATCGCCACTACCGCCGGCCGGCTCGCCCGGCTTGCGCCCGCAAGCGCCGACGACATCCGCAACGCCGGCGAGACCATGGTCACCTTCTCGCCCGAACTGGCGACCCGGGAAAAGGAGCTGAAGGCGTTCCTCTACAAGAACATGTACCGCGCCGACGACGTGATGCGCGTGCGCGCCGAAGCCGAGCGCGTCGTCGTCGAACTCTTCGACGCATATTTCGCCGATCCGCGAAAAATGCCGGAAGGCTGGCGCGAGGGGCTGGATATCGCCAGCGAGCGCATCAAGGCACGCGACGTCGCCGATTTCCTTGCCGGCATGACCGACACCTATGCGCTCAAGGAGCACCGTCGCCTGTTTGACCATACGCCGGATTTGAGCTAGGGCGGCAGCGATTTTGCGGTGTTTTCACCGCGCTTCTCTCGATTCCAGAGACCGACATGAACATCTTCGCCGATTTCAACGAGCGGGTCGTCAAGGCCGTCAAAGGCCTTGGCCTCGCGGCAAAGGACGGCGGTGCGCTCGACCTGTCGCGCATCGCGGTCGAGCCGCCGCGCGACGCCAGCCACGGCGACCTCGCCACCAACGCCGCCATGGTGCTGGCCAAGCCCGCAGGCCAGAATCCGCGCGCGCTGGCCGAGACGATCGCCGCAGCGCTCCGCGCCGACAAGGACATCGTCAAGGTCGACGTCGCCGGCCCCGGCTTCGTCAATCTGAAGCTCTCCGACGCCTACTGGCAGGCGCATC
>JALYWP010000245.1 GCA_030852655.1 Pseudomonadota bacterium
AGGATGAGATGCGAGACGAGCGACAGCACGAGGAAGATGACGATGCCGGTGAACGAGATCAGGATCAGCGCGGCGAAGAGGCGCGGCGCGTTGAGGCGGTAGCCGGCCTCGATGATGCGCGAGGCAAGGCCCGACGACTGGCCGGACGCGCCGGCGACGAATTCGGCGACGACGGCGCCGATCAGCGACAGGCCGCCGGCGATCTTCAGCCCGCCGAGGAAATAGGGCATCGCGGCCGGCAGGCGCAGGTGCCAGAGCTGCTGCCAGCGCGTCGCACCATTGAGCTTGAACAGGTCGACGAGATTGCGGTCGACGGAGTTGAGGCCGAGCGTGGTGTTGGAGAGGATCGGGAAGAATGCGACGATCCAGGCGCAGAGCAGAAGCTTGGCGGTCTGGTTGTCGACATAGATGTTGATCAGCGGGAATACCGCGACGATCGGCGTGACCTGCAGGATGACGGCGAACGGAAAGAACGACATCTCGACCCATTTCGACTGGGCAAAGAGGACCGCCAGGCCGACGCCGCCGGCGACCGCCAGCGCAAGGCCGAGGAAGGTTATCTTCAGCGTCACCAGTAGCGAGCTGAACAGCAGCGGGGCGTCGGCGTGGAGCGTCGCAAGCACCTCGCCAGGCCTCGGCAGGATGTAGCGAGGAATCTCGTTCCAGACGCAGATACGGTCCCAGAGCCAGACGGCGAGCACCATGATGGCAAGCGGCAGCACCCATTTGCCGATGCGCTCCAGAAGCGCGGCGCGGCCGCGCCGCGCTTCCTCCGCATCGAGGGGGATCGTGCCGTACTCCCGTTCAATGGCCGTCATCGGAGCCTCCGCCGAGCGTGATTGCCTCGCCGAGCACGCCCGAGGTTTCCCGGCAGAGCGCGGCGTAATCGGGCGAGGTGCGGAACGCCTCGTTGCGCGGATAGGGCGCGTCGACGGCGATTTCGCGAAAAACGCGGCCGGGACGCGCCGCCATGACGACGATGCGGCTGGAGAGGAAGACGCTCTCGAACACGCTGTGCGTGACGAAGACGACGGTGAAGCGCTCCTCCTGCCAGAGCTCCAGAAGGTCGCCGTTGAGCTTGAAGCGGGTGATCTCGTCGAGCGCGGCGAAGGGCTCGTCCATGAGCAGCAGCCTGGGCTTGGTGACCAGCCCGCGGGCGATCGAGACGCGCATCTTCATGCCGCCGGAAAGCTCGCGCGGCATGGCGTTCTCGAAGCCGGTGAGATGCACGCGCTCGATCATCTTGCGGATCGCAGGCGCAGCCTTCTCGCGGGAGATGCCACGCAGCCTGAGCGGCAGCCAGATATTGTCGAAAACGGAGGCCCAGGGCAGCAGCGTCGGCTCCTGGAAGACGAAGCCTATGTCGGAATGGGAGCTGGCTTGCCGCCAGTCGAGCAGGCCGGTGGTCGGCGTCGACAGGCCGGCAATGATGCGCAGCGCCGTCGACTTTCCGCAGCCGGACGGGCCGAGCAGGCTGACGAAATCGCCCTCGCCGACGGTGAGATCGACATTGCGCAGCGCGGTGACGCCGTTCGAGAAGCGTTTGCCGACGTCGCGGAGTGCGAGCAGAGGTTTTTCGCCCCCGCCCGCGGTTTCGGCGCTGGTCATGGCCCGCATATCCTGGAGCATGCGCCGACGCTCTACTTCTTCAGGTCGAGGCCGACGCCCTTGTTGACGAAGTCCAGCGTATAGGACTTCTTGATGTCGATGCCTTCCGGCAGCACCTTGGCTTTCACCATCTTGTCGTAGAAGCTCTGGATGCGCTCGTCGGTCATGGCGCCGATGCCGAGCTTTTCGGCGTCGCCGGAATCGACGATGCCGAACTTCTTCATCTGCGCGATGGAGAAGGCGATCTGCTCGTCGGTGATGTCGGGATTGTCCTTCTTGATTGCCTCGTTGGCGGCCTTGTTGTCGCCGTAGAGGTAGTTGTACCAGCCCTTGGCCGAGCCATCGACGAAGCACTGGACGACCTCCGGACGCTTGTCGATCGTCTCTTGCATGGCCTCGATGGTCGTGGCGTACGTGTCGTAGCCGTAGTCGGCGAGCAGGAACTGGTTCGGAACGAAGCCACCCTCTTTCTCGATCGCATAAGGCTCGGAAGTCACATAGCCCTGCTGGATGGACTTCTTATTGGCGAGGAACGGCGCGGCGTTGAAAGTGTAAGGCACACGTTTCGAAACATCGAAGCCGTATTCGGTTGCCATCCATAGCAGGAAGCTCTGCGCGCCTTCGTCGCCGATGATGTATTGCTCGGCCCCGGGCAGGTCTTCCCATGTGTCGAGTCCTTGGCCTGGATGCGACATGACGACCTGCGGCTCCTTCTGGAAGGACGCCGCGACGACACGAAGTGGAATGTCCTGGGCAACCGCGTCGAAGGCCTGCTGCAGATTCCCGCCCATGTAGAAATCGAGCTTGCCGGCGAGGAGCAGCGGCCGGCCAGCCACCTGCGGCCCGCCCGGCTGGATGGTCACTTCGAGGCCACACTCGGCATAGGTGCCGTCGACGACGGCCTGGTAGTAACCGCCGTGCTCGGCCTGGGCGAGCCAGTTGGTACCGAAGGTCACCGGTACGGCGAAGGCGGCGGTCGACATAGCTGCGGAGATGGCGAAAACCGCCGTGGAGATCGAAAGAAGCCTGTGCATGACGTCATCCTCTGTTGCCTCGCGCAACCGGCGCGGAATTTCGACGCTTTGGTTCCAGCAAAGAGACATGCCACCGGCAGCCTGCTTCGCGAAGCCGAAGAAGCCGGCGATCCACACCATTCGGCGAGCATGGTGCCTATTTTTCAGGCGCGAGTCCATGTTGCCGGAAGGCGTCGACGCTTGATACCGGATGCGCCCCCGCCCTACCATAGCGGCAGAGGAGATGACCGATGCTCAGGTTCCTGACCCCGAAATCGATACGCCCGCCATTCGCGAAATACAGCCACGGCGTCGAGGTGCCTGCCGGCAAGCGGCTGATCTTATGTTCCGGCCAACTCGGAATCGGGCCGGGCGATTCCATCCCCGAGGATGCCGGCGCGCAGGCGGAGCTTTGCTTCTCCAACATCGAGGCGGTTCTGGCAGAGGCCGGGCTCGGGCTGAAGGACATCGTTCGCATCAACGCCTTCGTCACCGACCGCGCGCACATGAAGCCATACATGGAAGTGCGCGACAGGCTTGTCGCCGACCCGCCGCCGGCTTCGACGCTGATGATCGTGTCGGGTTTTTCCCGGCCGGACTTCAAGGTCGAGATAGAAGTGATCGCGGCGGGGTGAGTTGCGGCTTCACGGCCAGGCCACTACAAACCGGCAGCACCAAGGAGAGACAGCGTGGCGCCAAGAAAGGTCTGGTGGGGCGATTTTCCGACAACAGCCTATACGGCAATCGATCCGGAAGAGACGATCGCCGTGCTGCCGGTCGCCGCGATCGAACAGCACGGGCCGCATCTGCCGGTGTCGACCGACACGACGATCATGGAGGGCATGCTGGAGACGGTGATCGCCAGGCTGCCCGGCGATCTCGACATCCGCATATTGCCGGTGCAGTCAGTGGGCAAGTCGAACGAGCATGTGCATGCGCCCGGAACGCTGTCCCTGACGGTGCTCGCCGCCATCCAGTCCTGGGCGGATCTGGGAGCCTCGGTGGCGCGGGCGGGCGTCAGGAAGATCGTGTTCGTCAACTCGCATGGCGGCAATGAGGAGATCATGGGCATCGTCGCGCGCGAATTGCGCGTGGCCTTCAAGATGCTGGCGGTGAAGACGAGCTGGTCGCGCTTCGGCCGGCCGGCCGGGCTCTACAGCGACATCGAGGACCGCTTCGGCATCCATGGCGGCGACTTCGAGACGTCGATGATGCTGCATTTCCGGCCGGATCTCGTGGACATGGACAAGGCTGAGGATTTTTACTCCAGCGTGCAGCGCGCCGAGCAGGAATTCGAACTCCTCAAACCGACAGGCCAGCATGCCTTCGCCTGGATCGCCTCCGATCTCAATCCGCACGGCGTGGTCGGCGAGGCCTCAAGAGCGACTGCCGAGAAAGGTCGGCTGACGGCCGAGCATCAGGCGGACGGGTTCGTCCGGCTGCTGAAGGATGTCAGGAAGGCGAGGCTTGCCGACTGGCTGAAATAGATCAGGGCTCGATATCGAGCGAGAACGGAACGCCCTCGAAGGCTTCGGCGCCGCGGCCGATCGACTGCACGGCCTCCACCATCCGGCCCCGCCGGCCGAGCATCGCATCGGCAAGCGCAATGAAGCGCGGATTGGGCGTGGCGCTCGGCGAAGCGCGGCGGAGCGTTTCTGCCAGTTCACGCTCGTCGCGTGTCGGTTGGAGCGCGGCGGCGATGATATAGGCGGAAGCCGTGGAGCGGCTGATGCCGGCGTAGCAATTGATCACCAGCGGACGGGCGCGGTCCCAGCTTCTGGCGAAATCGAGCAGCGTGCGCATATGCGCTTCCCCGGGCAGCATCATGCCCTCCTGCGGCGCGGCGATGTCGTGCAGCGACAGCCAGAGATGGTTCTGTTCGGAAATCACTGAGGGACGTGTCATCGCCGTTCCGGGCGCCAGCAGCGAGACGAGACGCTCGGCCTGGGTGGAGGCGACCGTTGCATCGACTTGCGAGAGAGGACAGACCCAGATCATTTCGACCTCACTGTCGCGCGTGCGCGACTCGAACGCCGCTTCCCCTGCTGCCTGGCCAAGCGGCTAGCGCCGTTTGCAACCGCTGCCATGCCTGCTCGTTTCCCGGCAGGCCGAAGCGAAGTTTACCCGGCCGGTCGGCGAATTTGCGCACCAGGATACCAGCATTCCCCAGAACGTCGAAGAGGCCGGCCGCATCGGTATGGATGACATGGCGAAACAGGCTGGTGCCGCCGTCGACGGCGATGCCATGCGCGTCGAGCAATGAATCGAGCCTGGCGCTTTCCCCCGCCAGGCGTTCGCGCATGCCGGCCTGCCAGGAATGGTCACCAAGCGCGCGGACGCCGTATTCCAGCGCTGGTCCCGAGACGGACCAGGGACCGAACTCCGCATCGAGCCGTCCTGCTACGTCCTCCGAAGCGGCGGCAAAGCCGAGGCGGACACCCGCGAGGCCGAAGAACTTTCCGAAGGATCGCAGGACGACGATGCCGCCCTGCCCCACATCACCGCAAAGCGATTCCGCGCGCGGGCAGACATCCATGAAGGCTTCGTCGACGACCAACAGGCCGCCACGGCGACGGAGAGTATCGGCAAGCGCCAGCAGATCGACGCGGGAGGCGACGCGGCCGTCGGGATTGTTCGGGTTGACGACGATGGCTAAGTCGGCGGTTGCGAGGGCGGACAAGTCGCGGACCTCGACGGTTGCGTGGCCGGCTATTGCCGCCGTGCGGGCATGTTCGGCATAGGTCGGGCCGAGAATCCCGGCACGGCCGGGGTTTCGCAACGAATAGACGCGCGGCAAGAGGATCTGCGTGCCGGGCGCGGCTGCCACGTGGAGCGGCGACGGCGCGCCATAGGCTTCGGCTGCAACGGCAGTGAGTTCGCGGGCGCGGGCGGGTTCCGGCAATCGCGTCAGTGCGGTGGCGGGCAGGCCGAAAAGCGGATAGGAGTGCGGATTGATCCCGGTGGAAAGGTCGATCCACGGCTCGGGCGCTCGCGGAAACAGCGAGCGCGCGCGGACGAGGCTGCCGCCGTGATCGGCCACCGCCGCCACTATCTTCACCGGAACGTTCATGTCCGTCCTGATCGCCTTCCTGTCGCTCGCCGTCGAGGCGAAGCTCGGTTATCCCGGCCGCCTCTTCGCCGTGATCGGCCATCCCGTCACCTGGATCGGCCGCCTGATAACCTGTCTCGACCGGACCCTCAACCGCACCACCGACAGCGACCGGACGCGTCGCCGTTGCGGGGTTCTGGCGCTGGTCGGGATCGTGACGGTTCCGGCGCTGATCGCTTACGCAGTCGAGGGGGTTCTTCTGCTCAATGCGCTGGGGTTCTTCGTCGTGATCCTGCTCGGCACCACGCTGCTGGCGCAAAAGAGCCTCGCCGAGCATGTCGAAGCGGTGGCGAAGGCGCTGGACACCGGCGGGTTGGCGGCAGGACGGGAGGCTGTATCGAAGATCGTCGGCCGCGATCCCGAAACGCTCGACCGCGCAGGCGTGGCGCGCGCGGCGATCGAGAGCCTGGCGGAGAATTTTTCCGACGGCGTGGTGGCGCCGGCCCTCTGGATGGCGGTCGGCGGGCTTGCCGGCGGCACGGCCTACAAGGCGGCGAACACCGCCGATTCGATGATCGGGCACAGGACGCTCAGGCACGAGGCGTTCGGCTGGGCGGCGGCGCGCTTCGACGATCTTGTCAATTTGCCGGCGTCCCGGCTGACGGCACTGCTGATCGTGGCGTCTGCAGTGATCGTGCCGGGCATGGATGCGCGGGCCGCTTGGCGGGCAGTCCGGCGCGACGCCGGAAAGCACCGATCGCCCAATGCCGGCTGGCCGGAAGCCGCGATGGCCGGCGCGCTCGGCATCGCGCTCGCCGGGCCGAGGAGCTATGGCGGCGTGTTGGGCGATTTCGCCTATATGGGCGAAGGCGGACGGCGCGAGGTGACGGCGGCGGATATTCGTCGCGCGCTGCGGCTTTTCTGGATGGCGGATA
>JALYWP010000268.1 GCA_030852655.1 Pseudomonadota bacterium
ACGCCCCAGACGCGGCGCTCGTCCTGCGTGAAGCCCCATGTGCCGGGGTCCTCGCTGTCGAAGGCGGCGCCCTGGATGTCCATGACCGCGCCGTCGTCGGCGACCGGCGGCAGGCTCCGCACCGGACGGCCGTCGACGCCGTGGTCGAAAGCGTCGATCACGGCGCCCGAGGCGTCGATGCGGTGGATGAGGCCGGAGTCGAGGTCGGAGGCAAAGAACTGGCGGTGCGCCTTGTCGAAGCTGACGTCGCCGATGCCGGGGCCGCTGTTGCCCTCGATGGTGGCGAACAGCGAGACGGCGCCGGAGATGCCGTCGACCTTCCAGATGGCACCGGGCGAGCCGCCATTCTCCTCGGCGAACTGGCCTGCCATGAAGGTCGCGCCGGCCTTGCCGCGGCGTTCCCGCTCGGGCCGGCCGTCGCCGTCGGCGTCGGGCGTGACGATGCGGATGCCGTGCAGCGAGGTGGCGCCGGCGTAGAGGTCGGGCACGCCGGACGGGACGCCGTCGCGTACGCCGTCGTCATAGGTGAGCGCGAAAACCTGGCCGATCTGGCCGGCGAGCACCTCGAAGGGCTGCGGCGTGTGGACGAGCTGCCCGGACGGAGGACCGCCCAAAGCCGAAACGTCGAAGACGCGCAAGGTTGCGCGTTCCGTGTCGATGAAGGTTTCGTCGACCGGGTCGACGCCGGGCGGCAGGCCTTGCTCGATGCCGGGAATGTGCGTGCCGGAGAAGCCGGTCACCGCCATCGAGCCGGGATTGATGATCCGGCCATCCTGCGCATGCGCGGGAACCGCCGACAACAGGCTTGCGCCAAGCGCCAGCGCGAGCAAGGCGCTGCCGCCGGCAAGCCTGCCGCGCAGGTCGTCCAGGTTCGGGTTGCAAGCAAGCAAACGCAGGTCGCCGCGGCTGCGTGGCATGATGCCTCTCCTTCCGATGCGGGCGAAAGAGAATGCCGAGAGGGACGCGCGACAAGGAGCCAAGCGCGCATTTCCGGCACTTTCTTCCCTGACGGTCTGAGTGGAGTCCCTCCTATCGAGAATAGGCTGGGCCTTACGCAGGGTCAACGGCATCGCTCCGGAGGCCGGCGCACCGGGCTCACCGCCCGGATTCCTTCTGCGCCTGCCGCCGGGCGATCCCGGTGACCCGCTGCACATGATGCGTCTGGTCATTGGGTCTTTCCCTTTTTCAGGGCCGCATAATTACGGCGCCTGGGCGTCAGTCGCGGCAGGTTCGGGAAAGGTTCATCCCTTTCGTCCGGCCTTGGCCATTCGGCGCAGGATGCAGTCCGGCCGCCACCGCCGGCATGGAGCGACGGGCGCATTTCGCCATTCTCATCCGGATGGGCTTGTCAAACCCCGTGAATCTTCTTCTTATCTCGCCGCATTTCACGCGATGTCGTGGGCGGCGGCGATCTTTGCCGCGATCATGACGACATGAGGCCCGATCGGGCCAGGCGCATTGGGGAGACAATTCATGCCGGCAAGCGATTACGAAGTTCTGGACCCGCGGTTCGGAAGACTCTTCAACGGCAATGCGAGCGTGCGCCGGCTCCATACGGGATGCCAGTGGGCCGAGGGCCCGGCCTGGTTCGCCGCCGGTCGCTACCTTCTCTGGTCGGACATTCCGAACAATCGAATCCTGCGCTACGACGAGACGGACGGCGCAGTCAGCGTGTTCCGCCAGCCCAGCGGGAATGCCAACGGCAACACGGTCGACCGGCAGGGGCGGCTCGTCTCGTGCGAGCATTCCGGCCGTCGCGTCAGCCGCACGGAGTTCGACGGCTCGATCATCACCATCGCCGACAAATGGCAGGGCAAGCGCCTGAACTCGCCCAACGATGCGGTGGTGAAGTCCGACGGCTCGATCTGGTTCAGCGACCCGGCCTACGGCATCGAGAGCGACTATGAGGGCGACAAGGCCGAGAGCGAGATCGGTGCCTGCCATGTCTACCGCGTCGATCCGGGCACCGGAAAGGTGGATGCCGTCATCACCGACATGGTGCGGCCGAACGGCCTCGCCTTTTCGCTCGACGAATCGAAGCTCTATGTCGTCGATACCGGCCGCACCCATGGTCCGGACAACCCAGCCCACATGCGCGTCTTCAATGTCGCGTCGAACGGCAAGAAGGTCGGCCGCAGCAAGGTCTTCGCCGACTGCACCGCCGGCCTGTTCGACGGCTTCCGGCTGGACGAGGAAGGCAATATCTGGACCAGCGCCAATGACGGCGTGCACTGCTATGCGCCGGACGGCACGCTGATCGGCAAGGTCAAGGTACCGGAGGTAGTCGCCAATATCTGCTTCGGGGGGGCGAAGCGGAACGATCTCTACATCACCGGCACGACATCGCTCTATATGGTGCGCCTGATGGTCAACGGCGCGAAGACCTATTGATGTCGATGAACGAGAACCCGGATCCCTCGGTCCGGCCCCTGCCCGGACGGCGATGACGGACACCATACATGCGCTGATCGAACAGTACGGCCTGATCGCCGTGTTCATCGGTTGCGTGGCAGAGGGCGAGACGGCGGCGATCCTCGCCGGCTTCTTCGCGCATCAGGGCCTCTTCGTCCCGTGGCAGGCTTTCGCCGCGGTCTTTCTCGGCGCCTTCGGCGGCGATGCGGCTTTCTTCCTGTTCGGCCGCCGCTTCGCCGACACCGCGTTCGTGCAGCGCTTGCGCGATCGGCCGGGATTCGACCGCGCCTTCGAACTGATGCAGCGCCATCCGGCGCTTTACGTGATCGGCAACCGCTACGTCTACGGCTTCAGGCTGGTCGGCGGCGTGGCTGCCGGCATGTCCGCCATCGCGGCACCGAAATTCGTCATGCTCAACGCGATCTCCGCGCTGGTCTGGACGATGCTGTTCGGCGGCATCGGCTATATTTTCGGCCTCGGCGCCGAGCAGATCGTCGGCGATGCGCTACACAAGCATGAGCGCCTGCTGGTCGGGCTGGGCATAGGTTTCGCGGTCGGGCTGGCCGGCTGGTACAGCGCATATCGGCTCAGGCTGCACGCGGCGAAAACCCGCCAGCAGGGCTGACACCCCGCGGGTTCGCGTCGCGACCAAGCCGGCCTTGGTGTAAGCCGTGACGCCGGCAGGGCAGCGGAGGGAAAGCATGGCATCGAGTCGACGAACGGCCGCTGTTTACGGGCTCCCCGTCGCTACCCTCGTGCTCGCACTCGTCCTCCAGACGGGCGCCTCGGCCCAACACGCAGCGGTTCCGGTCCGGCTCGTGCTGTCGCTGCTGGCGATCGGGCTGGTGTTCGCAACGGTCTTCGTGACGCTGCACCACGCAGAGGCGATCGCCCACCGCATAGGCGAACCCTACGGCACTCTGGTGCTCACCTTCGCCGTCACGACCATCGAGGTGACGGTCATCGTGTCGATGATGCTCCACGGCGACAACAACCCGACGCTGGCGCGGGAATCGGTGTTCTCCACGGTCATGATCGTCTGCGGCGGCGTCATCGGTCTCTGCCTGACACTCGGGGGCTTGCGCCACCGACACCAGGAACTGAAGCGCCAGGGAACCAATGCCTATCTGTCGATGCTGACGGCGCTGGCCGTGCTCACGCTGATACTTCCGGATTTCACGCGGTCGGCCGGCCATGGCGCCTACTCGCCCGCGCAACTCGCTTTCGTCAGCGTGCTCTCGCTCCTGCTCTACGGCAGCTTCGTCTACGCCCAGATGGGATCGCACAAGCAGGATTTCGTCGAGGAACTCGTCAGGGTCGAGGAGGGCAGCCGCATGGCGGCGAAGGGCAATATCGGCCTCAACGTGCTCCTGCTCCTTGTCGGGCTGGCCGGCGTCGTGCTGCTGGCGGAGGATATTGCCGCCGGCGTCGAGACCGGTCTCGAGGCGATGCAGGTCAGCCAGGCCGATGCGATCGTCGGCGCCTTCATCGCGATCCTCGTGCTGACGCCGGAATCGCTCGCCGCAATCCGCGCCTCGCTCCGCAACGAGTTGCAGCGCAGCCTGAACATCGCGCTCGGTTCCGCCTGCGCCACGATCGGACTGACCATCCCGGCCGTCGCCATCGCAAGCCTCGTCACCGGAAGGGAGCTGACGCTGGGCCTCACTCCCGGCGACACCGTTCTTCTTCTGCTCGGGCTAGGCATCAGCATCATCAGCTTCGGCACCGGACGCACGACCGTGCTCACCGGGTTGGTGCATCTGGTCGTTTTCGGCGCCTATCTGTTCCTGACCTTTATTCCCTGATGTCGGCGCGCCCAGGCTCCGAAATGGCGAAATCGAAGGACCCTCTCAACTTTCCGCCGTGTCGCGCGTTAGCGCTGCATGGTCCGGAACCGGGAGAGAGCCATGGTCGACAAAGTATCCAAACCCTCAAGAGGTACGAAGGCTGCGGCGTCCAAGCAGCGCCGAATTCAAAAGGGCGTCGACGCCAGGGACAAGGCAGCGCCGGAAAAGAAGCCGAAGCCGGCCCAGCTCGGCGCGCGCGAATATCCCGAGCCGCCGTTCCCGAAGCAGCACCATCCGAAACCGGGACATGAACACGAGATCGACCCGGCACCGCTCTATGACGCGCCCTACTACATCGGCTCGAAGAAGCTCGACGGCAAGGTTGCGCTGATCACAGGCGGCGATTCCGGGATCGGCCGGGCGGTAGCGGTGCTTTTCGCCCGCGAGGGGGCCGATGTGGCGATCTTCTATCTCACCGAGGGTGAAGATGCGAAGACCACCAAAGCGGCGGTCGAGGCCGAAGGCCGTCGCTGCATCACCATCGCCGGCGACGTTTCCAGGCGCGACCATTGCCTGAGGGCAGTCCGGCGCACGGTGAAGGAGCTTGGAAAGCTCGACATATTGGTGAACAACGCCGCGTTCCAGATCCATTCGGCGAAATTCGAGGATCTGACGCCGGAGCATTTCGACACCACGCTGAAGACGAACCTCTACGGCTATTTCCACATGGCGCAGGCAGCCGTCCCGCACATGAAACCCGGCTCGGCGATCGTCAACACCGGCTCCGTCACCGGCATCGACGGCTCCAAGGAACTGGTCGACTATTCGATGACCAAGGGCGGCATCCACGCCTTCACCCGCGCGCTTTCGGGCAATCTGCTGTCGAGCGGCATTCGCGTGAACGCGGTTGCGCCGGGGCCTGTCTGGACGCCGCTCAACCCGTCCGAGAAGGAAGCCGAGGACGTTTCGCAATTCGGCGCCAAGACGCCGATGAAGCGCCCGGCCCAGCCCGAGGAGATCGCGCCGGCCTATGTGTTCCTGGCGTCGCCACACTGCTCCAGCTACATAACGGGCGAGATACTGCCGATCATCGGCGGCTACTGAAGCCGCCAGGCGGTCAGCCCTTCACCCTGCCCGCCTTCGCCGTCTGCCGTGCGCGGTCATGCGCTTCGGCGGCCTTCTCGCAAAGCTCCCGGAACTGCTGGACTTCCCCGTCCGACAGATGCTCGATGCCGATGAACCTGTTCTCCGCCTCGCCGACGCGGATCAGTTCGTCGAGCTTTGCCTGCAGTGCCGCGCCGTCGCGGTTCTGCGTGTTCTGGATCAGGAACACCATCAGGAAGGTGATGATGGTCGTGCCTGTGTTGATGATGAGCTGCCAGGTGTCGGAGAAGCCGAGCAACGGCCCGGAGAGCGCCCATGCCACTATGATGGCGCAGCAGGCGATGAAGGTGAGCGGTTTTCCCGCTGCCTGTGCGACGGCGTTGGCCGCTTTGGTAAATAGTTGTTCCACCAGCGTGTTCCCCTCTTGAAAAAGCCGGCGCCCGAGGGCGCCGGCACGTCGACATCGCAATTGCCGCGTTTCTACATCGCTACCTTGCGGTTGTTCCCGAGTTCCGCCTTCGCGCCGGTGACGGCAGCGGTCAGCATCTTGACCGTGGCAATGATCATGCCGGGGCTGTCCCACACTTCGGCGTCTTGCGGCCGGACGGTGATCAGACGGATGTCGGGATCATCCTTGGAATCCCAGAAAGCCTTGTTGTCCGGCGTCCACAACTCGGCGATTTTTGCGCGGTCGTTGCTGACGGTCGCCTCGCCGGTGACGCTTACATACTTGTGGCCGCCGGTGTCGGCGAAGGCCAGCGTCACGATCGGGAACTGCTCGATCTGATCGTCCTTCAAGCCGTTGACGTCCGTGAGGAAGTAGAAGGCGTGCGCGTCGCGATCGACATTGGCTGCGAGCGGCCGTGCCCGCTGGCGTTCGCCGTCCCAGGTCACGAACATGCAGATCGTGATGTCGTCGGCGAGTTGCCAGACGCGGTCGCGCGCCTGTTCCGGGGTCAGGTCCGTCTTGTCCTTATGGGGCATAGTCGTCTCCTCTGAGGCTTCCGGACAAACGGCGGCGCGGCGCAACCGTTCCCCGCGGAACCGGCGCGCTAATGCAGCAGATCGACCTCGCCCTTCTTGCGGCGGACCTGGCCGGCCTCGTCCACCTTGGCCTCGTTGGTCTCGACGCGGCCGCCCGCCTTGCCCTCGTCACCTGCGATAAGCGGATCCTGCACGTCGCCGACCTTGCTTTTGGCGGTACCGCGCCCGGCGCGTGGCTTCGGCTTGCCGTCCGGCGGCGTCGGTTTAGGCCGGCCGGTCATGGCTCCAACCTCACGGGCGGTACCGGAATCGGCCCCGGCGGCGGCACCGGTTCGGGCGGGATCGGTTCGGGCGGCGGCCCCGGGAACGGCTCGGGCACCGGCCCGGGCCTGCCTGCACCAAGCGTCGTGACGCACCTCATCGTCGCCTCCTTACGCCACCAGCACGTCGGCATGCTTGGCGAACGCCACGAAGGCGTCGTGCGCCTCCTCGGCCGTCACTTTCCCGGCAATCGCCGACTGGAGCACTTCCATCGTCGCCTGATAGGCCGGCCCGCGACGCGAATGCGGCCAGTCAATCAGGATCTCGCACGCGCCGCGTACGGTTTTGACTTCCCGTTTGGTGTCGCCGATCTGCACGCAGACCGGGCTGCCGAACGGCATCCGGTCTTCTTTTTCGAGGCTGGCCGTTTGTTCCATGACCGGGGTCTCCGCTCAGTCGTTTCAGCGAAGACATGAACGCGCCGCGCCCGACGCCGGTTCCTTCAATCGAAGGGAGAAAGAGAGCTCAGCAGCCCCTTCGGCGCCGGCGGGCGCATGTATTTTTCGATCAGTTCCTCGACATGGGCGTTCCGGGCACGCCCGCTCTCGCCCCCCATGACGACGACGATCAGGCGCCGGGAGCCCCGCCCGACCGAGGTCACGATGTTGTAGCCGGACGCCCTGATGTAGCCGGTCTTGATGCCGTCGACGCCCTCGACCCTGCCGAGGAGGTCGTTGTGGCCGCGCACCAGCTTGCCGCGGAAGGTGAAGTCGCGTTCGGAGAAATAATGGTAGTGCTGCGGAAAGCGCGAACGGAGCGCCATGCCGAGCACCGCCATGTCGCGCGCGGTCGTGTGCTGGTCGGGATCGGGCAGGCCGGATGCGTTGCGGAACACCGTGCCCGTCATGCCGAGCTGGCGTGCGCGCGCCGTCATCTGCCGGGCGAACTGCTCTTCCGTGCCGCCGAGATATTCGGCGACCGCCACCGCGCAGTCGTTGCCCGATTTCACCGCCAGCGCGAGAATGGCGGTCTCGACGTCGATCGACTGGCCGGCCTTGAGCCCGATTTTGGACGGCGGCTGACGCGCGGCGAAGGCCGAGACGGGAATTTCGGTCGATTTCGTCACACGTCCCTGCTCGAGCGCTTCGAACAGCAGATACAGCGTCATCATCTTGGTCAGCGACGCCGGGTATCGCGCCGCCGTGGCGTTCGCCTGGTAAAGCGTGGCGCCGGTCGATGCATCGATCACCAGCGCCGAATATTTCGTCGGCGGTCCGGGAGGAGCTACAGGCTGGAGCGCCTCGCCGGTGGTCGAGCAGCCGGCAACGAGGACCAGCACGGCGCACACGGCCAGCGCCTTGCGGAAAAGACCTTGCCACAGGCCGAAGCCCGGAGCATTCGCGGCATATGCGTCGTTCATTATATTGCCTGATGACGACATCGTTGGGTCCACCCGACTAACCCAAGCATGAAGTCGTTGCCATTCCATTTCTGCAACAGCAGCGCGCAAACCGGCGCTTCTGGAGGCAAAGGCGCCAGGAAACGCCTGTTGCGCATGGCCTTCCTGTCCAAATCCTCCAGACGGTCGGTAAAATGCAATTCTCCAAAGGAAATCCGTTTTAAGGAGACTCGTGTTAGAAATCCCGGCAGAATCGGGAATTTCCGCATGCCCGCAGCCAGCAATCCCAATCGCAGCCCGATCTTCCGGCTGGTCACGATCGCCAGTTCCGGGCTGGGCAGCTTCACGCTCGGCCTGTGGGGCCTGAAGTTCGGCTTCGGCGACGGTGTAGCCGGCCTGCCTGCCGAAGTGGTCGGCGCCGTCATCGCGGCGCTGTGCGCGCTGGCCGCCGGAGGCGCGGCCATGTCCTTCTTCGCCGGCGTCGACGAGTCGGCGGAGTATGTCGTCAAGGAGACCCATTTCGACAAGCTGACCGGCCTGCTGTCGCGGCCGGCGATGATCGGCAAGATCGCCGAAGCGGCGCAGTCCACGATCAGGACGGGCGAGCCGGTCTTCCTCATCGACATCGACATCGGGCGGTTCAAGCAGATCAACGAATCGATCGGCTACGCCAAGGGCGACGAACTGGTGCGCGCCTTCGGGCAGCGGCTCAAGGCGAACCTGCCGGACAATGTCGTGATCGGCCGCATCGGTGCCGGCGAATTCGCGGTGCTTTATCCGGACGCCCATTTCAACATGTCGATGGACGTCATCGCAGAACGGTTGATCGCCGAATTGATGGAGCCCTTCGACCTGGTCTCGCACCCGCAATCGGTCAACGTATCGGTCGGCATCGTCGCCATGCCCAAGGACGGCGTCGATCCGATCCTGCTGCTGCGGCGCTCCAACCTGGCGCTTCAGAATGCGCGCCTCGCCGGCATCGGCAACTGGGCAGTGTTCAATCCCGACATCGGAAAGGTCGCGGACTACCGGCGATGGGTCGAGGCGGAGCTCAGCATCGCCTTCGAGCGTGGCGATTTCGACCTGCACTACCAGCCGCAGATCGACCTGATGAAGGGCAAGACTGTCGGCTACGAGGCGCTGATCCGGTGGAAGCATCCGGAACGCGGCATGATACCGCCAACGGAATTCATCCCCATCGCCGAGGAAACCGGCATGATCGGCCCGATCGGCGAATGGGTGTTGCGCAAGGCCTGCAGCGACGCCCGGCACCTGCCCGACGACTGCTTCGTCGCCGTCAACATCTCGGCGGTGCAGTTCATGACCAAGGACTTCGTCGGCCTGGTCGGCGACGTGATCCGCGAGACCGGCATCAAGCCGGAGCGGCTGGAGCTCGAACTGACGGAGACGGCGATGATGCAGGACCGCGACCGTGGGGCGGCGATGCTCAGGCAACTGACGGAGATGGGGATTTCGGTCGCCGTCGACGATTTCGGCACCGGCTATTCCAATCTCAGCTACCTGATCGACTTCTCCTTCCACAAGCTCAAGATCGACCGTTCCTTCGTCAGCCGCCTGGACAGCGACGCAAATTCCGGCGCGGTGGTCTCGACGATCGTCGGCCTGTCACGGGCACTTGGCGTGCATGCCATCGCCGAAGGCGTCGAGACGGAAAGCCAGGCGACGCTGTTGCGCGCGGCCGGCTGCGAGGTTTTCCAGGGCTCCCTCTTCGGGCATCCGGCCCCGCTCATGGTGGCGGATGGGAAGCTCTCCTTCGCTGCTGCCGCCGGAGCAGAACGCCTGCACTGAGCTCGGCATTCGGCGCCGTCCCGCGCGGCTACCGCTCGGGCGGGGTAAAGCCGGAAACGACGAGGTGATGCTCGACGAAGTCGGGCTTCTCGATCAGGTAGATGTCGTCGACCGCATAGTAGTGGGCGCGCGTGCAATCGTCGCCGACCAGCGCCTTGATCGCATCGATTCCGGTCCACCAGGACAGCGCGGTGATTTCCGTCGTGCCGTCGCCGAGGTCGCGCAGCAGGATCTGGTGGCCGAGATTGCCCTCGGTCGTCTCGATTTCCTCGAAACCCTTGTCGGCCATGTATTTCGCGTATTCCTGGGCGCGCTCGGTCGGCACCTTGCCTGACCATCTGCGAAGGATGACTTCATCGGGCATGGGTTGCTCCTGGAGGAGTACATGGTGCCATGGGGCGAAGGCGGAGTCGATTGGGGCGTTGTCCCCTCGCAAGTCGCTGAAAGCGGCGCTGGGAGGGGAATTCTCGTCGGCATATCTAAAGCCGAAGCCCATGGAATGGAATTCCTATGCTTCCCACGACATCTGAAGATCGAGCGGAATCGGCACGCGGCGCAGGAACATGAGATATTCGATCTTCTCCCTTGCCCGGGCGGCGCTTTCGGGCCACGGGAAATGGCCGCGCACCTGGCGCGACGCCGAACCGAAGCCGCGCTACGACGTGGTTGTCGTCGGCGGCGGCGGGCACGGTCTGTCGACCGCCTACCACCTCGCCGCGGAATACGGCATCAGGAATGTCGCGGTGCTGGAAAAGGGCTGGATCGGCTCGGGCAATGCTGGCCGCAACACGACGATCGTCCGCTCCAACTATCTCCTGCCGGGCAATATCGGCTTCTACGAACTGTCGATGAAGCTGTGGGAGACGATGGAACGCGACCTCAACTACAACACCATGGTCAGCCAGCGCGGCGTCTTGAACCTCTATCACTCGGACGCGCAGCGAGACGCCTATGCGCGGCGCGGCAACGCCATGCGCATCAACGGCATCGACGCCGAACTGCTGGACGTCGACGCCGTGCGCAGACAGGTGCCGTTCCTCGATTTCGACAATGCGCGCTTCCCGATCCAGGGCGGGCTGCTGCAACGCCGCGGCGGCACGGCGCGCCACGACGCCGTCGTCTGGGGCTATGCCCACGCGGCGGACAGGCTGGGCGTCGACATCATCCAGAACTGCGAGGTGACCGGCTTCACGCGCGACGCCAACGGCAAGGTCACCGGCGTCGAGACATCGCGCGGAACGATCGGCGCCGGCAAGGTCGGCATGGCGGTGGCCGGAAGCTCCTCGCGCGTCGCCGCCATGGCGGGCTTGCGGCTGCCGATCGAGAGCCATGTGCTGCAGGCTTTCGTGTCGGAGGGGATAAAGCCGCTGGTGCCGAACGTCATGACATTCGGCGCGGGTCACTTCTACATCAGCCAGTCGGACAAGGGCGGACTGGTCTTCGGCGGCGACATAGACGGCTACAATTCCTACGCCCAGCGCGGCAACTTGCCGGTCGTGGAGGATGTCTGCGAGGGCGGCATGGCGCTGATGCCGATCATCGGCCGCGTGCGGCTGCTCAGACAGTGGGGCGGCATCATGGACATGTCGATGGATGGTTCGCCGATCATCGACAGGACACCGGTCGACGGGCTCTACCTCAATGCCGGCTGGTGCTATGGCGGGTTCAAGGCGACTCCGGCTTCCGGCCTGGTCTTCGCCCATCTGCTGGCCCGCGACGAACCGCACAGGGAGGCGGAGCGGTTCCGGCTCGACCGCTTCCGCAGCGGCGCCCTGATCGACGAGAAGGGCGCGGGCGCCCAACCGAACCTGCATTGAGGATTACCGGCAAGAGATGCGCATAGCCTGTCCCTTCTGCGGCCCGCGCGAGAACGGCGAGTTCTCCTATCTGGGCGACGCCAGGCCGCAACGCCCCGCACCCGGCGCCAGCGAGGACGCCGTCTACGATTATGTCTATCTGCGCGACAACATCGCCGGCGAGATGGAGGAGCTCTGGTATCATTCGGGCGGCTGCCGCTCATGGCTGAAGGTGCGCCGCAATACGGTGACGCACGAGATATTCTCGGTCGAGGCGGCGGCCGGCGCGGGTGCTTCGAAGGTGGCTTCGTGAGCGCCGCCGGACAGACGCACCGCCTTGCCTCGGGCGGGCTGATCGATCGCGCCAAGCCGCTCGATTTCAGCTTCGACGGCCGTCCGATGACGGGTTTTGCCGGCGATACGCTGGCCTCGGCACTGATCGCCAATGGCATCAAGCTCGTCGGCCGCTCGTTCAAATACCACCGCCCGCGCGGCATATTGACGGCCGGTTCGGAAGAGCCCAACGCGCTGGTCGAACTACGCACCGGCGCGCGGCGCGAGCCCAACACGCGCGCCACCACGGTCGAACTCTATGATGGGCTGGCAGCAAGAAGCCAGAACCGCTGGCCGTCGCTGAATTTCGACGTGCTGTCGATCAGCCAGCTGGCGTCGCCGATCTTCGTCGCCGGCTTCTACTACAAGACCTTCATGTGGCCCGGGGCACTCTGGGAGAAATTCTACGAACCGCTGATCCGCCGTGCGGCGGGCCTGGGCCGGGCCGCGCCGGCCGGCGATCCGGACCACTACGAGAAAGCCTGGGCACATTGCGACGTGCTGGTCGCCGGCGGCGGCCCGACCGGGCTCGCCGCCGCACTTGCGGCCGGCCGCGCCGGTGCGCGCGTCATCCTTTGCGAGGAAGATGTGGCGCTCGGCGGGCGGCTGCTGTCTGACGGCGGCGCGATCGACGGCATGCCGGCGGCCGACTGGGTCGCACGCGCCGTGGAAGAACTGCGCGCCATGCCTGAGGTCCGCATCATGACGCGCACCGCGGTGACCGGCGTCTTCGACCATGGCACGCATGCGGCGCTGGAACGCGTCAACGACCACCTCCCCGTTCCGCCCGAGCATCAGCCGCGCCAGCGGCTCTGGCGCGTCGTGGCGAAGCGCACCGTGGTGGCCGCCGGCGCGCTGGAGCGGCCGGTCGTCTTCGGCGGCAACGACGTGCCCGGCGTGATGCTGGCTTCGGCGGTGCGCAGCTACATCAGCCGTTATGCCGCCGCCCCGGCCAGGCGGCTGGCGCTGTTCACCAACAATGACGACGGCTGGAAGACGGTGGACGCCGCACTTGCAGCCGGACTGGCCATCACCGGCGTCGTCGACGCCCGCGCCGAGGTGTCATCCGAACGCCGCGCACTTGCCGCCAGACACGGCTTCGCCGTCCTGAACGGCGTGGTCGATGCGGTCGACGGAGGCAAGAACGGCATAGACAGGATTTCCGTGGCGCTGGCCGGCGGCGCCCGCGCCACGCTCGAGGCCGATGGGCTTGCCGTCTCGTGCGGCTGGAACCCCTCGGTCGGGCTGACCTCGCAGCACCGCGGCCGGCCGAAATGGCGCGACGACATCGCCGCCTTCGTGCCTGACGGCGCGCCGGCCGGCATGGTCGCGGCGGGTTCTGCCAACGGGGCTTTCGCGCTGGCCGACTGCCTGCGCGAAGGTCACGCTGCGGGTGCCGCGGCGGCGGCCGGTCTTGGCTTCGGCAAGGGTGCGGGCGAAGCGTCCTTCTCCGACGACGATGCCGCCTATGCACTGAAACCGCTCTGGCATGTGAAGGGAAAGAAAAAAGCCTTCGTCGACTTCCAGAACGACGTGACGGCATCCGACGTGGCGCTGGCGGCACTGGAAGGTTTCCAGTCGGTGGAGCACCTGAAGCGCTACACGACGCTCGGCATGGCGACCGACCAGGGCAAGACCTCGAACGTGCAGGGCCTCGCCATCATGGCGGAACTGACCGGCCGCTCGATCCCGGAGACCGGCACGACCATCTACCGCCCGCCTTACGTGCCGATCGCCATCGGCGCGCTGGCCGGTCATCACCGCGGCGAGAATTTCCATGCGACGAGGTTGACCCCGTCGCATCACTGGGCGGCGGAGCGGGGTGCCGTCTTCGTCGACACCGGCCTGTGGAAACGCGCGCAATGGTACCCGAAGCCCGGCGAGACGGACTGGCTGGAATCGGTGACGCGCGAGGTGAGAGCCGTCAGGAGCGGCGTCGGCTTCTGCGACGTCTCGACGCTCGGCAAGATCGACGTGCACGGACCGGATGCGGGCGTCTTCCTCGACCGCGTCTACATCAACACATTCTCCGTCCTTGCCGTCGGCAAGGCGCGCTATGGGCTGATGCTGCGCGAGGACGGCTTCGTCCATGACGACGGCACCACCTCGCGGCTGGCGGAGGACCACTATCTGCTGACCACGACGACCGCGAAAGCAGGGCCGGTGATGCAGCACCTCGAATTCTGTCGGCAAATCCTGTTTCCCGAGCTCGACGTGCAACTGGCCTCGGTCTCCGACCAGTGGGCGCAGTTCTCGGTCGCCGGGCCCAAGACACGGGATCTGCTCACCGAAATCGTCGATCCCGGGGAAGACCTCTCCAATGAGGGCTTCCCGTTCATGGGGGTTCGGGAAGTCATGCTGCGGGGCGGCGTGAAGGCGCGGCTCTTCCGCATCTCCTTCTCGGGAGAGATGGCCTTCGAGATTTCCGTGCCGGCGCGCTTCGGCGAAGCGCTGGTGCGCAAGCTGATGGCATCAGGCAAACCATTCGGCGTGACGCCCTATGGCACCGAGGCGCTCGGCGTCATGCGCATCGAGAAGGGGCATGTCGCCGGTCCCGAACTGACCGGCACGACCACTGCCGCAGATCTCGGCCTCGGCAAGATGATGTCGACCAGGAAGGATTTCATCGGCCGCGTCATGGCCGGCCGCGAGGCGCTGGTGGCGCCCGACCGGCAGGTCGTCGTCGGTATCCGCCCGGTCGACAAGGCGCGGCGGCTTCGTTCCGGCGCCCATATCATCAGGAAGGGAGAGATAGCAGCGCCCGAGACGGACGGCGGCTACGTCACCTCGGCATGCTACTCGCCGACCTTCGACCGCTGGCTCGGGCTGGGCCTCGTTTCGCATGGCCGCGAACGTCTCGGCGAGATCGCCATGGCGCACGATCCGCTGCACGGCGAGGACTATGAAGTCGAGCTTTGCAACCCCGTCTTCTACGATCCGGAGGGAGGACGCCAACGTGGTTGAACTCGACTGGACCGAGACCACGCCGCTGTCGCGCGTCCATGCGGCCGGACGCCACGGCGTGAAGGACGGCGCCGCCGGCCTGGCAATGGCGGAGATGACCGGTTTCGAACTGGTGCAGGTGATGGCGCGGCGCGGGCAATGGAGCGCCTGTGCACAAGCCTGCGCCGGCGCCTACGGCAAGCCGGCTCCAGCCACGCCGCTGGCCGTGGATGCCAATGGCGCGCTGCTGGTCTGGTCGGGACCGGACCAGTTCCTGGTGCTGTCGCCGCGAGGCGCGGCGGTGGAAAGGGCGAAGGCGGCTTTCTCCGGCATCGCTTCGCTGTCGCAACAGTCTGACGGGCGTTCGCTGATCCGCATATCAGCTCCGCGCGCGCGCGACATGCTGGCAAAGATCTGCTCGCTCGACCTTCATCCGGCGGCGTTCCCGGTCGGGGCGGCGGCCGCCACGTCGATCGACCATACACCGGTCAATCTCTGGCGCTCCCCGGATGCGGAGGGCGGGGCGGTATTCCATCTGCTCGTCTTCGCGACATTTGCCGAGAGCCTGTGGCACACACTGCTCGGTTCGGGTGCCGAATACGGGATCGCCATCGATGCCGCCGCGGCATGGCAGCCATGACCGGGCGGCGCTTCACTTTGCATGGCGGAAGCCCTACCTAAGCAGCCGAGGACGACCTCGGGCGCATTTGCTTTTGACACGAAGGGACGACCCTTCCTCGAGTCGAAAGACTCTGGATGCAGAGGAGTTCTTCCATGAGCTGGGTCTATCTCTTCGTCGCCGGCCTGTTCGAGATCGGCTGGGCCATCGGCCTCAAATACACCAACGGATTCACACGGCTCGTGCCGACCCTGCTGACGGCGATCAGCATGGCGATCAGCCTCGGCCTGCTCGGCATTGCCCTGAAGACGCTGCCGGTCGGCACCGCCTATGCCGTATGGACGGGCATCGGCGCGGTCGGCACCGCGATGCTGGGCGTCTACCTGCTGGGCGAGCCGGCCACGGTCGGAAAGCTCGTCTGCATCGGGTTGATCGTGTCGGGGATCGTCGGGCTGAAGCTGGTGTCGTAGACGCTCAGCGATAGCCTGCCGCCTGAAGCTCGAAGAGGTCGGCATAGACGCCGCGCTGGGCGACCAGTTCGGCGTGCGGGCCGGATTCGATGATGCGGCCGCCCGACAGGACCAGGATGCGGTCGGCCATGCGCACGGTGGAGAAGCGGTGCGAGATCAGCACCGCGGTCTTGCCTTTCGCCAGCCCCTTGAAGCGCTGGAACACTTCTGCCTCCGCCTTGGCGTCGAGCGCGGCGGTAGGCTCGTCGAGGA
>JALYWP010000290.1 GCA_030852655.1 Pseudomonadota bacterium
CCATTTCTACCATCATGCCGGCTGGGCCGAACTGGTCGAGAGCGAATTCCCGGATTACCGGCCGGTCGGCGTCTGCGGCCAGATCATCCCGTGGAATTTTCCGCTGCTGATGCTGGCCTGGAAGATCGCGCCTGCGCTCGCCGTCGGCAATACGGTGGTGCTGAAGCCGGCCGAGCAGACGCCGCTGACAGCCCTTGCATTCGCCGAGATCTGCCGCGAGGCCGACCTTCCCGCCGGCGTCGTCAACATCGTGACGGGCGAGGGCGATACGGGCGCGGCCCTCGTCGCGCATGAAGGCGTCGCGAAAATCGCCTTCACCGGCTCGACCGATGTCGGCCGCATCATCCGCACCGCCACCGCCGGCTCCGGCAAGAAACTGTCGCTGGAACTCGGCGGCAAGTCGCCCTTCATCGTCTTCGACGACGCCGACCTCGACAGCGCGGTCGAGGGGCTGGTCGATGCGATCTGGTTCAACCAGGGCGAGGTCTGCTGCGCCGGCTCGCGTCTGCTCGTCCAGGAGGGGGTGTCCGAGAAGCTCTACGCCAAGGTCCGCGCGCGGATGGAGACGCTGCGCGTCGGCCCGCCGCTCGACAAGTCGACCGACATCGGCGCCATCGTCTCGACCGAGCAACTGGAGCGCATCGCCTCGCTGGTCGAGAAGGGCAGGCAGGAAGGCGCGGAGGTCTTCCAACCCTCTTCGATCAAGATTCCCGGCACCGGCGCGTTCTTCGCGCCGACGCTGATGACCGGCGTCGAGCCGGCTTCCACCGTTGCCGTCGTCGAGATTTTCGGGCCGGTGCTTGTCGCCATGACCTTCCGCACGCCGGACGAGGCGGTGGCGCTCGCCAACAATACGCGCTTCGGGCTCGCCGCCTCGATCTGGTCGGAGAACATCAACCGCAACCTCGAAGTAGCCGCGAAGCTCAAGGCAGGCGTCGTCTGGATCAACGCCACCAACCTCTTCGACGCCGCCGCCGGTTTCGGCGGTTACCGCGAGAGCGGCTTCGGCCGTGAAGGCGGCCGCGAGGGTCTTTACGAATATCTCACGATCGACGGCGCCAAGGCGAAGGGCAGGGCGGCGGCGGGGGGTTCGCTCACCGCGTCGCCGTCGCCGACGGCGCAGATTGCCGGAGTAGGCGAGGTCGACCGCACCGCAAAGCTCTATATCGGCGGCAAGCAGGCGCGTCCGGATTCCGGCTATTCCTATGCCGTCGTCAACTCCTCGGGAAAGCAGATAGGACTTGCCGGCCTTGGCAACCGCAAGGATATCCGCAACGCCGTCGAGGCGGCGGCCAAGGCCGAAAGCTGGGGCGCTGCGACCGCCCACAACCGCGCCCAGATACTCTACTATATCGCCGAGAATCTTTCGGCTCGCGCGGAGGAGTTCGAGGCGCGGCTGCGAGCCATGACCGGTGCGTCCAGGCGCGACGCGGCCGAGGAGGTCGCTGCATCGATTCGGCGCACCTTCTTCTATGCCGGTTTCGCCGACAAATATGACGGCGCCGTGCATTCGACCAAGTCGCGGCACGTGACGCTGGCCATGAACGAGCCGTTCGGGGTGATGGGCATTCTCTGCCCGGACGAGGCACCGCTCATAGGCTTCGTCTCGCTGATCATGCCGGCGCTTGCCGTCGGCAACCGTGTCGTCGCGGTGCCGTCTTCGCGCCATCCGCTGGCTGCGACCGACTTCTACCAGATCGCCGACACCAGCGACGTGCCCGGCGGGGTGATGAGCATCGTCACCGGCAATGCAGCGGAACTGGCCAAGACGCTCGCCGACCATGACGAGATAGCGGCGCTGTGGAATTTCAACGGCAGTGTCGATGCGGCGCTTGTGGACAAGGCCTCGGCAGGCAACCTCAAGCCGGTGTGGAACGGCGGCGCGCGCAACTGGTTTTCGCCGGACGCGCAAGGCCGCGAGTTCCTGCGCCATGCCACGCAGGTGAAGAACATCTGGGTGCCGTACGGCGAATAGCTCGCCGTATGGCTGGCGAGACCGCGCCTTTTCGTACTCCTCAGTGATAGCCGATATCGGCACGCACCTTGCCGCGGAACACCCAGTAGGACCAGCCGCTGTAGACGAGGATGATCGGCAGCAGGAACAGTGTGCCGACGAGCAGGAAGCCCTGCGTGCTGTTCGACGACGCGGCTTCCCAAAGCGTGAATCTGTGCGGCACTATGAAAGGCCACAGGCTGATGGCGATGCCGAGATAGGACAGCGCGAACAGGCCGATCCCACCGACGAAGGCGCCGGCATGGGTCGTGCCGTTCAGGGCTCGCCATGTCAGCCAGGCGACCACGAGGGTGAGAAGCGGTACCGGCGACAGGAAGAGCAGGTTTGGCCAGGAGAACCAGCGCTCTGCGATCT
>JALYWP010000304.1 GCA_030852655.1 Pseudomonadota bacterium
CATGATCGCCACGTCCATCCACAGCGTCCGCCCGCGCAGATACTCGGCATCCTTCTCGGCCAGTCGTTCCGGGTTCGACATGTCGATGCCCTCGACCTGGGCCAGCCCCGTGATGCCGGGCCTCAGCGCGTAGACGCCAAGCGCGCGGCGGCGCTCGATCAGCTCTGTCTGCGTCGGCAGGCAGGGCCTCGGGCCGACGAGGCTCATCTCGCCCAGAAACACGTTCCAGAGCTGGGGCAACTCGTCGAGCTTCAGCCTGCGCAAGGTCCGCCCGGCCGGGGTGACGGCTCCTTCGCCGACCTCATGCGTCGGCAGCGTGTCCGTGCCTTCGTACATGGTCCTGAGCTTCAGGCAGCGGAAGGGCTTTTCGTGCCGGCCCATCCGCTGCTGCACGAAGAATGCGGGTCCGGGCGAGGAAAGCTTGATCCAGGCGGCGGCCAGCGCGACCAGCGGGCAGGCGAGGAGGGCGAGGGGGACGGCCATTGCGAGGTCGAGCGCGCGCTTCATGGCCCTTACATCAGCCCGAGCGCGAGCGCGGCCCACAGCGTCAGCGTGCCCTGCGGCGTCTGCCGGTAGACGCCGGAGCGGGTGAGGCTCGCCGTGGCCTTGAGGAGGTTTTCCTTCCGCGCGCGCGAAAAGAGCTCCAGCGCGGTTATCGCGTCCGCCGTGAGCAGGTCGCGGTTTTTCTCGAGGGCGGCAAGGTTGATCTCGTTCCACTCTGCCAGCTGCCCGCCAAGCAGGCGCCTGAGCCGCCCCCGGCGCGCCGCCCAGGAGGTATTGGCGCCGACGAGGTTGTTGGCATGCTGGCGGTAGCGGACGAGCGGCTCGGGCGAATAGCGGACCGTGCCGCCGACCCCCGTCACAACCTGGTACATCCACCAGTCATGGCTGACGAAGCGCGTCCGCTGCGAGGCCAGCGCGACGACCTCGCGCGCGGCGCGGTTCAGCACCATCGTGTTGCCGCCGGCGAGGCTCTGCACAAGCGCATTGCGGAAGGAAGGTTTTCGCGAGAACAGCGGCGACAGGCCGATCGGCTCTCCGGATTCGGAGATGGTGAGCGTCCTCGAACAGAAGAGAAGCGGCTGCGATCCGTCCTCGCCACGCATCCAGGCCAGCGCGGTCTCCAGCTTGTGTTGTTCCCAGAGGTCGTCCTGGTCGCAGCAGGCGAAAAAGTCGGCCTCGGTCGACGGGTTGGCGATCAGCGCCCGGAAATTCTCGGCGAATCCCTCGCGGGGGCCTTGCGAGACGACGAAGGCGCCCTTGTTCCACCGCCCCTGCCAGTCGGCGAGGATCGCCGGCGTTCGATCGGTGGAACCGTCGTCCGATGCCCATATGTCGATCGACGGATGGGTTTGCGCGGCGAGCGAGCGAAGCTGCTGGTCAAGGAAGCCGGCGCCGTTCCTCGTCGCCAGCCATATCGCCACCTTGCCCGGGGTCGACGCCGTCGTCACGACGAGCCGAAGTCGAACAGCATCAACCGGACCGCCTGCTCGTCGCGAGCTTCTATCCCGCCGCGGATGCCGGCGATCCTGGCGGGAACGTCGATGGGCGATCCATTGGCCGGGCGGCCACGCAGGATCTTCGGATGGGACGTGGGCGACAGGTTGGCCGGATCGTGGACCAGCTCCTCGTGGAGCTTCTCGCCCTTGCGGGCGCCGATCGTGATGATCTCGATGTCGCCGTCCGGATTGTCGGCGTTTCGCACGGAACGGCCGGCGAGCAGGATCATGTCTTCCGCCAGTTCCCGGATCCTGACCGGCTCGCCCATTTCGAGCAGCAGCACGTCCCCGGATCTGGACAGCGCGGTCGCCTGGACGATCAGTTCTGCTGCCTCCTGTACCGACATGAAATAGCGGGTCATGTCCTCATGTGTCAGCGTCACCGGCCCGCCGGCGGCGATCTGTTCCCTGAACAGCGGGACGACGGAGCCGCTCGAGCCGATGACGTTGCCGAAGCGGACAGCCGCGAAGTTGCGCTCGACGCCGGCATTGTCGCTGCGCGTGGCGTGGTGGCGCACGACAAGCTCGGACCATCGTTTCGTCGCGCCCATCGCATTGGTGGGGCGCACCGCCTTGTCGGAGGAGATCAGTATGAAGTTCCTGACGCCGCACTCATAGGCGGCCTCGACGATCGTCCAGGTTCCGATGACGTTGTTGCGCGCGCCTTCCAGGCAGTTGGCCTCGACCATGGAGACGTGCTTGAAGGCCGCGCAGTGGTAGATGGTCTCGACCCGGTTCTCGCCGAGAAGCTGCCTGACCAGCGCGGCATCGGTGACCGACCCCAGCACGGGCATGACCGGGAAGCTGGCGCCAGCGGCGATCTCGCGGTCGATCTCGTAGAGTCCGTGCTCGTTGAAATCCATGAGGATGAGCTTCTCGGGGTTCAGCTTCGCGACGGTTCGGCAGAGCGCGGAGCCGATTGAACCGGCGGCGCCGGTAATGAGGATGACGCGGCCGCCGACGACGCTACGCATCAATTCCGCATCGGCAGGCACGGTAGACCTGCGCAACAGATCGTCGATGTCGATATCACGCACATCGCTGATCGAATATTTGCCGGCGGCAAGGTCGGTGATCGCCGGCAGGATCCTGAACTTGATCGGTAGCGAACTGAAACGAGCGATCAATTCACGCTGCACCGGGCCCGTCGGCAGCGGAGTCGTGGCGATGATCTCATCGACCCCGAAATTGGCGACGACGCTTTCCAGGCCCGACAGCGGGTAGACCCGCAGGCCGAGCATGTCCAGGCCGGCGAGATTCGTGTCGTTGCTTACAAAGCCGATGACGTTGCGCTGGCGGCTGGAGATCAACGCGTTGGCGAGTTGCATCGCCGGATTGCCGGTGCCGTAGACCAGCGTGCGCGGGGTAGCCGCGGGCGGGGATGGGTAGGCCCAGAACAGCCACTTGGCGCCGAACCGGCTGCCGACGATCACCGCGCCGCCGAGCAGCCAGTAGAACAGCGCCACGGAACGCGGCACGCCGGCCAGGCCGGTCATCTGGGTGAGGAAGGCGAGACAGATCCAGATGGCGGCCGCGATGGTCACGGCGCTGAGCATGGTCCAAATCGCCCGTTCCGGAAGATAGCGCAGGACCGAGCGGTAGAGCCCCATGCGGACGAAGACCGGCAGCGCGATCGCCGGCGCAGCGAGCATCAGCAGCGCCTGTTCGCGATTGGGGATGAAGAAGGAGTTGAGCCGCAGAGAAAAGCTCAGCCACAACACAGCGATCAACGCCAGAACGTCAAAGCAAACGAACAGCAGCTTTTTTGCGCCGCGAGGCAGGGCCGCAATATGCCGACCAAGCTGTCCCCTGTACATCCGATGCTTACACTTTCCTGATCCAAACCGAATCAATGCGGCGTTGGCGGCCCGATTTCCAATATCCGCTACCGCCGGTACAATTGCTCAGGCGGTGTCGGGCTCAAGGGACACCCGTAAATATTTGATTCTAGCGGAGCTTTGAATTGACATTCGCACCGATGGCGCGATGGCGAACGAACGTGAATGTCAATTACGCTCTCCTGATCTTCAATCCAATATCGCGCGTCAAAACAACTGACTTTTTATGTCGTCGACGCGGTTCGAGGTGAAGCGTCGACAATGGCGCTGCATGGCAGACACAGCACCGGACGATGTTTCGTAAGTATCCAAAACCCCGATGACTGGAAGTCGGTCAGGCGGCAGCGAGAAAAATGCATGGAACTTTATCCACGCCTTCCAGAGGAGCCATAAAATCGACGGGCGAGTGGATCGAAGGAACCGTCAATGGAACAGTCAGCGAATCTTCTGCTTCCCTACATCATGCCCTCCCAGGCACAGAAGCACGTCACCCACAATGAAGCGATCAGGAGGCTCGACGCTCTGGTGCAACTCGGGGTTCTGGATCGTGACCTTCACACGCCACCCGTCTTGCCCGTCGATGGCGACCGGTATCTCGTGGCGGACGGTGGAACCGATGCGTGGACGGGCAAGGACAGCATGGTGGCGGCATGGCAGGATGGCGCCTGGACGTTTCTCGCACCCCAGGCCGGCTGGCTGCTCTGGGTGGCGGACGAGGACCGGCTGCTGGGTTTCGACGGAGCGGCATGGGTCGATGCCGCGCTCCACAACGTGAACCCGGCGTCGTTGGTCGGCGTGAACACGACGGCCGACCCGACCAATAGGCTGGCGATCAAGAGCCCGGCGTCGCTCTTCGACGAGGAAGCCGGCGATCACCGGTTGAAGATCAACAAGGCGTCGGC
>JALYWP010000328.1 GCA_030852655.1 Pseudomonadota bacterium
GGGTCGATCAGATGAAAAACTCGATTGTCATGGCTATCGCGTTTGCCGCGATGCTTTTCGGTGCGCCGGTGCAGGGCTGGAGCGCGAGCCTTGTCGCCCGCGTCGACGTTTCCAAGCAGACGATGACAGTCTCGAAGAACGGCCGCGTGATCCACCGTTGGAAGGTCTCGACCGCCCGCCCTGGCTACTGGACGCCGCGCGGGACGTGGAGCCCGAAGCGACTGCACCGAATGTGGTATTCCCGCAAATACGACATGTCGCCGATGCCCTATTCGGTGTTCTATCACGGCGGCTACGCGATCCACGGCACGAACTACGTGAAAAGCCTCGGTCGTCCGGCCTCGCATGGCTGCATCAGGCTGCAGACCGGCAATGCAGCACGGTTCTATGCGCTGGTGCAACAGGTCGGACGGGCCAACACGCGGATCACGGTCGTCAACTGACGGCCGGGCGCCGGTATCAGCCGACGTAGCGGTTGCCGGGGACGGCACGCCAGCCTGATCACTTGGCAGCGCTTGTTGCCTTTCCAGGCTTCGATGCGGCCTTGGCTTGCCAACGCCCGCCGTGTCTTCTGCCGCTCAAGGCCCATCGCTTGTGGAACCACATCCACTGGCCCGGCTTCTCGCGCACCCAGGCTTCGACGACGTCGTTGAGAAGCTGGGCTGATGCCTGGATGTCGATATCGCCGTCGGTGTTGCGCACGAGTTCGAGTGCTTCGTGGACCTCCAGGCGATAACGGTTGCCGGGCAGGCGTATGCAGCGGGCCGGGTGAACCGGGCAGTCGAAGCGGCGGGCGAGCATCGGCACCACCGGATTGGTTTCGCAAGGGCGGCCGAAGAAGGTCGTCGGGACGCCGCCGGTGAATTTCTGGTCGACCAGCGCGCCGACATTGCCGCCCTTCTCCAGGATGCCTGCCAGCGCGAAGGCAGCACCCGCCCGGGTCTCCATCAGTTCGCCCATGGTTGAGCGGCGCGTCGAGAGGACATAGTCGGCGATGTAGGGGTTGTTGGGCGGACGAAACAAGGCGGTCAGCTTCAGGCCGTGTACCGCGGCTGCGATCGGCAGCAGTTCGAAATTGCCGAGATGGGCGGTGAAGAGGATATGCGGCCTGTTTTCCGCCGCCAGCCGCAAGAACAGTTCCTCGCCGACGATTTCAATGCGCCCGGACGACCGGTTTTCGGGATCGAAGTCGAAGAGCTGGTCGAGAAAAATGTACTCTGCCGCCAGGCGAGCCATGTTGTCCCACATTTCCAGCGCGATCGCCTCGATCTCCTGCTCGGATTTTTCGGGGTAGGCGCGGCGCAGATTGTCGAGGGCGGTGCGATGGCGGCCGAACCACGGGCCGATGGTTTTTGCCGTGGCCGCCGCGAAATCCAGAGCCTTGTCCGGCGGCAGCTTGCGGAGCAACCAGAGAGCGACGAGGGCGAAGCGGGCGATCAGCCAATGATTGGCCCGCCCGATCGCCCGCGTGGCGCGGTAACGGAAGATGGCAAGCTTGCCGCGGCTCAACGAAATGTCTTCCTCAGCCGACGCGCAGGATGATCTTGCCGAACACGTCGCGGCTTTCCATGCGCTTCAGCGCATCGCCGATGCCGGCGAAGTCCACTTCGGTGTCGATCACCGGCGCGACGAGGCCAGCGGCCACCTTCTGCATGGCGTTCGCCATGTTCTCCATGCGGCAGCCGAAGGAGCCGAAGATCTTGAGTTGCTGCTGGAAGAGCTGCATCAGGTTCATCGGAGTGGAAACGCCCGAGGTCGAGCCGCAGGTGACCAGCCGGCCGCCGCGCTTCAGGCACAGCATCGAGCCGGCCCAGGTGTCGGCGCCGACATGCTCGAAGACCACGTCGACGCCCTTCTTCTTCGTCAGCTTGCGAACGACGCCTTCGAAACGATCCTCGCGGTAGTTGATGACGTGATCGGCACCGAGGGCTGCCGCCTTTGCCATCTTGTCGGCCGAGCCGACGGTGGTGATGACGGTGCAGCCCATCTTCTTGGCCAGTTGGATCGCGGCCGAACCGATGCCGGAACCGCCGGCGTGGACGAGGATCGTCTCGCCGGGCTGGAGCCTGGCATTGTCGAACAGCATGTGCTCGACCGTGCCGTAGGTGACGGGCGTGACCGCAGCGCCGATCGCGTCGACGCCGGGAGGGGCTGGGACCAGCAGCCGTGCGGGCAGGTTGATCTTCTCCTGCGCGAAGCCGTCGAGATGGAAGCCGTGCACGCCGGAAACGTGCTCGCAGAGATTGTCGCGGCCTTCGCGGCAGTGACGGCAAAGCCCGCAGGTGCGCGCACCGTAGATGGCGACAAGCTGGCCCGGCAGGAGATTGGAGACACCCGGCCCGACGGCGTCGACCTCGCCGGAGGCTTCGGCGCCGATCGTCAGCGGCAGCTTGCGCTTGGCGAAGGCCATGCCGCGCCAGCCCCAGACGTCGATGTGGTTGAGCGCAACGGCCTTTATCCTCAGCGTCACTTCGCCAAGACCCGGCGCGGGCGGCTCTGCCACGTCCACCGTCTCCAGACGGCGGTCCTCGATCAGTTGCAATGCGCGCATCAGCGTGCGGATCCCTGCTTGTCGGACGATTGGCGGGCGACGGAGCTAGCCTTCGCCTTTGGGCGACCGCTTAGACGGGTTCCCGCGTCAAGACAAGGCAGGTGTTCTGGCCGCCGAAGCCGAAGGAATTGGACAGGACGCTCGAAACATCCGCCGTGCGCTTCACGTTGGGCACCACGTCGAGGTCGATCGCCGGGTCCGGATTGTCGTAGTTGATGGTTGGCGGGATGACGCCTTCACGCATGGTCATCAGCGAGAAGGCGGCTTCCACCGCACCGGCCGCCGACAGTGTGTGGCCGATCATCGACTTGTTGGACGAGACCGGGATATTGCGTATCCGCTCGCCGAAGACGGTCTTCAGCGACAGGTGTTCCATCTTGTCGTTCTCGGGCGTGGAGGTGCCGTGCGCGTTGACGTAGCCGATCTCGTCTTCGGACAGGCCGGCATCCGAAAGGGCGGCCCGAACCGCGGCGATTGCGGGCGACCCATCTGGTTTGGAGCGGGTACGGTGGAAATCGTCGGCCCGCTCGCCGCAGCCGCGCAGTATACCAAGCACGTTTGCCCCGCGTGCAATCGCGCTTTCGAGCGATTCAAGCACGAGTGCGGCCGCGCCCTCGGCGATGACGAAGCCGTCGCGATCGCGCGAGAAGGGTTTCGAGGCTTTTTCCGGCAGGTCGTTCTGGGTCGACAGCGCCGAGAGCAGCGAGAAACGGATCAGCGCCTCGGCGGTGACCGAACCGTCGGCGCCGATCGACAGTGCGCGGTCGCATTCGCCGCGCCGGATTGCCTCGACGCCGAGCTGGATCGCGGTTGCGCCCGAGGCGCAGGCAGTGGAGAGCGTGATCGGTAGGCCGCGCGTGCCGAGCGTATCGGCCAGACGATCGGCGATCGAGCCGAATTGCGCCGTCTCGAAAACATCCAGCGCGTTCAGACCGCGGGCGATCTCGAGCACGCGGTCGGGTGCGGCACCATCCTTGCCGGCGGCGTAGAGATTGAAGCGGTCGGCCCAGTCGAGTTCGACCGGCGGCGAGGCGATGAAAAGCGGCCCGCCGAAATCATCCGAGGAAAGGCCGGATTCGCCGATCGCCTCGCGAGCGGCCGTTTCGGCCATGTCATAGGTCAGCGGACTGGCGCCCTTGGAACTCGATTCGAGGAAATCGACCGTGCCGCAGATGCGCGTGTTCAGGTGATCCGTCGGAAAACGGGTGATCGGGTGTATGCCGGAACGGCCTGATGTCAGCGCGTCCCAGTTGTCCTTCTTGCCGACCCCCAGCGACGTGATGACGCCGATGCCGGTGACGGCGACGACCGGCCTTCCGAGATGATCTTTCATAGTCGTCCTGTCTGATCCCGATCCAGCGCCCGGCAGGTTCATTCCACGGCGATGACGCGCGCCATGCCCTCAAACTGGTGATAGCCCACGGTCGTTGCAAGCACGGTTTTCGTGTCGCCGGCGAACGGCTTTTCCACTTGCGCGTCGAAAACCGGATAGGCGGCGCCGTTGTGCACCGCGAGCGCGGCGAGCGCTACCGCAAAAGGAAATTGCGCTTCCTTCAGATGTCCGACCATGTTCGACAGACCGCGCAGGGCGACGTCGGGCATCCCGTCGAACGCCTCCCTTTCGGCTGCCGTCGCCGCATGTGCCCCGGATGCGCCGGACAGGGCGAGCACTGGCTTGCCGTCTTCAACGCCTGCCCTGGCGGCGAGGGTCGTGATTTCCGTCGCAAGATCAACCTTCTGGCGACGCGCCCTTTCGGAAAAGACCGGGCCGAGCTGTGCGTATGCCTTGCCGCCGCGTTTTTCCGCGTGGTCCCTTGATTCAAGCACCAGGAAGGCCGCGCCGGAGCCGGTTACCACACCGCCGCCTTCCGCGTCCCGGCGCTGCCATACCGATCTCCAGGGGCCGCGGTGGAGATATCCCGCCAGTTCGTAGCCGAGCAGCATGTCGTGATGCTCGGTCTGGAATGCGCCGCCGACCAGCATATGCGACGACTGGCCAGAACGAATACGCGCCGCTGCCGTCTCGACCGCCGATACGCCCGCACCTTCCTCGCCCATGAAGGTGCGGGACGAGCCCGTCACCTTGTGGACGATCGAGATGTTGCCGGCCAGGAGATTGGAGAGCTGCGCCAGGAACAGGGTAGGGCGCAGGTCGGTCGTCAGCTTCTCGTTGAGCAGCACGTCACGGTCGTTGCGCGTCGCGGAGGCTTCCAGGATGGTCGAATCGACAGCCTCGTCGCGCTCGCCGCCGCCTGCCGCCACGACCATGTCCATGGTCGAGCAGAACGCCTCGTCCTTGATGGCGGCGTCGTCGAGCGCAAGGCCCGCCGCATAGGTGCCGAGCCGTTGCCACGTCTCCATCTGACGCTGGTCGCCGCGCTTGGGAATCTGCAGACCCCAGTCGATGGCGGGCAGGGGATGGATCACGTAAGGCGCGAAACGCGCGTCGTCGGTGACCGGCTGCGGCTCGTTGGCCGTCAGCATGCGCCAATGCGTATCGGCTCCTTCGCCGAGCGAGGAGACCAGGCCGATGCCGGTGATGAGAACGTCGTTGGACTTCATCGCGCCGTTTCCGGTCAAACGGCCACAGGCATCAGGCGGCCTTCGCCGCGACGAGCCCGTCGATCTTGGCGCAGAGGTTCTTCATCAGGAAGTATTCGTCCGTCGAAACCTTGCCGTCGTTGACCTCCTGCGTCCACTTCTCGAGCGGCACCTTGATGCCGAATTCCTTGTCGATGGCGAAGACGATATCGAGGAAGTCGAGGCTGTCGATGCCCAGATCGTCGATCGTGTGGCTTTCGGGGGTGATCGTGTTGATGTCGATCTCGCTCGTATCCGCGATGATCTTGGCGACTTTCTCGAAAGTGGTCGGCACGGTTCTTCCTTCAAATACCGATTGGCCCTGGCAGGGGATGCCGGGCGCGGGGGTTGATCGGCTGTCTAATCGCTTTTTGTTGCCGTGAAAAGAGCCGGGACCCATGAGGGCGGCGGTTCAGACGGTCGCCCACCCTCAGTTGAAGATAATACGCCCCAAAACATGCAGCCTGTCGTCACCCGCGCCGACAATGACGGCCTCGCCTTCGCGCGCCGACTGGCCGGTCAGCGCCTCGATCGTTTCGAGTTGGGTGACGAGGACGAGATTGCCGGAGCCGGAATAGCCGCGAATCTCCTGCAGCACCGCATCGAGCTGCGTCTTGCGGGCAGCTTCGTCAGCCGGGGGCGGATCGAGCGGGGCGAAGTCCTCGACATCGCGGAAGGCGAGGTTGGCGGTTTCCCTCGTCCGGCAATAGCGGCTGGTCAGCACACGCTCGGTGGGCGCGGCGCGGGCTGCAAACAGCGCACCTATCTTGCGTGCCTGCTGCTTGCCGCGCTCCGAAAGCCTGCGCTGCGTCGAGCATTTCTCGATGTCGAAATTGGCCGGATCGGTGGCGCCGGGCGCCATGGCATGCCGCAACAGCACAACGTGCTCTCCCTCGCGCAACAGCGCCCAGCCGGCCTCCGTCGCGCCTGCTTCGGCGGCAAAGAGAAACAGCAAGGCGACTGCAATGGTACGAAGCATGCGGCGGGTTCCTGCGATAGACAAGGATATAGGGACGCGAAAGAGCTCATAAAGGCAAGCATGGGCACGCTGGCCGCACGGCGGGCGAAACGCCACATTCCAGCCGCCCGGTCGCTTCATTTTCCTGCGCTTTCAGTTGCACCGAACCGCCCGGTCGCCTATTCGGCAAGCCGTGTCGCCAGTCGTCGAAACCATTCTGTTCGTCTTCGGACTTGTCGCGCTCGGCTATCTCGCCGGGCTGACCGGCTACCTCAAGACCGAAGTCGCCGACGGGCTGACCGAATTCGCGGTCGGCGTGGCGCTGCCGCTGCTGCTCTTTCGCACCATGGTCGGAGCGGATTTTCACGGATCGGCCCCCTGGGCCTTGTGGACAGCCTATTTTTCTGCCGCAGCGGTTGCCTGGTTCGTCGGCCATCTGGCGATGACCCGCATTTTCAGACGTGATTCCCAACTCGGCGTCGTCGGCGGGTTCTCGTCGGCCTATTCCAATCTCGTCCTTCTCGGCATCCCGTTCATGCTGGGCGCGTTGGGTCGGGAAGGTTTCGAAGTTCTGTCGTTGCTCATCGCCATCCACATGCCGCTCATGACGATGGTCTCGATCATCCTTTTCGACGTGTTTGGCCACCGCAAGAGGGGCACGATCAGCGCCGGCGAGATCCTGCGGGCATTTGTCAGGCGCGTACTGCCCAACCCGCTGATGCTCGGCATACTGGCCGGCGTCGCCTGGCGTTTCACCGGCTTCATCCTGCCTCCCATCGCCGTGCGCCTCATCGATTCGCTGGCCGACATTGCCGGGCCGCTGGCACTGTTCGCGATGGGGCTGGGGCTTCGGAAATTCGGTATTTCGGGCAATGTGCGCCCGGCGGCCGTGCTGTCGATCCTCAAGCTTGTCCTGATGCCGGCAGCGGCGCTTGGCATGGCCCTGCTCCTCGGCCTGCCGCCGATGACCGCCAAGGTTGCCGTCGTGGCAGCCGCCTTGCCCGCCGGCGTCAACTCCTATCTGCTCGCCGTCCAGTTCGGGACCGGGCAGGCTCTCGCTTCCAGCCAGATAACCATCGCAACGGCCTGCGCCGCAGTCACCACCGCGTTCTGGCTGATGGTGGCGCATACGGTATTCGGCTAGTCGTGGCATGGCTGGACCAAGCAGTCTCGGCCAATAGAGATTGATCGTGTCACGCCTGCTGGGGTAGAGCATGCCCAGCAAAAGTTGCTCGATCGCTCAGCGTCCGCAACAATTCCGGACCGGCGCATTGACGCCGCAGAGGAGGCAAATCCATGCTCCAGAAGATCAGCCATTTCATGCGCGAAGCCAATCTGATCGGCGGCGAATGGGTACAGGCCGACAGCGGCGCGACGATCGACGTGACCAATCCCGCGACGGGCCTCAAGATCGGTACGGTGCCGAAATCGGGCAAGGCCGAGACGCGCCGCGCCATCGAGGCGGCCGAAGAGGCGTTCCATTCCTGGAAGAAGACTTCGGTACTCGAGCGCCACAAGCTCCTGCACAAGCTGCATGACGCCATCCTCGACAACCAGCAGCCGCTCGCCGAGCTGCTGACCACGGAGCAGGGCAAGTCGCTCACCGAGGCCAAGGGCGAGATCGCCATCTCGGCGGCCTACATCCTGTGGTTCGCGGAAGAGGGCCGGCGTACCTATGGCGACGTGGTGCCGTCGCCCTGGGCCGACCGCCGCATCGTCACCCTCAAGCAGCCAGTCGGCGTGGTCGCGGCGATCACGCCGTGGAATTTCCCGTCCTCCATGCTGGCGCGCAAGCTCGGCCCGGCCTTCGCGGCCGGCTGCACGGCGGTGGTGAAGCCGGCCTCGCAGACGCCTTATTCAGCGCTCGCCTGGGGCGTGCTGGCTGAGGAGGCGGGTTTCCCGAAAGGCGTCATCAACATCGTCACCGGTTCGGCTGGCGAGATCGGCGACGAGATCTGCGCCAATCCGCTGGTCAAGAAGCTGACCTTCACGGGCTCCACCGAGGTCGGCAAGATCCTCATCCAGAAATGCGCCTCGACGGTGAAGAAGGTGTCGATGGAACTCGGCGGCAACGCGCCGTTCCTGGTCTTCGACGACGCCGACATCGACCGCGCGGTGGAAGGCGCGATCGCGGCCAAGTACCGCAATTCCGGCCAGACCTGCGTGTGCACCAACCGCTTCCTCGTGCAGGCGGGCGTCTATGAGACTTTCGTCGAGAAACTGGCCGCCGCAAGCAACAGGCTGAAAGTCGGCTCCGGCCTGGAAGACGGCACGCAGCAGGGGCCGCTGATCGACGAGAAGGCGGTCGAGAAGGTCGAGGAATTCGTCGACGACGCCAAGGCCAAGGGCGGCCGCATCGTCGCCGGCGGCAAGCGGCACTCGCTCGGCGGCTCCTTCTTCGAGCCGACCGTCATCGCCGACGCCAAGCCCGAGATGAAATTCATGAAGGAAGAAATCTTCGGCCCCGTTGCGCCGGTGTTCAGCTTCGAGACGGAGGAAGAGGCGGTCAGGCTCGCCAACGACACCGAGTTCGGCCTCGCCGCCTATTTCTACACCGGCAACCTCGGCCGCGCCTTCCGCGTCATGGAAGGCCTGAAATACGGCATGGTCGGCGTCAACGAGGGCATCATCACCACCGTCGAGGCGCCGTTCGGCGGCGTAAAGGAGTCCGGTCTCGGCCGCGAAGGCGGGCATCAGGGCATCGAGGACTATCTCGATACCAAATATGTCTGCCTGGGCGGCCTCGGACTCTGATTTCTCTTGCAGGCCGGGTAAAAACCCGGCCTTTTCCTTCCGGTGCGTTCCGCAGCGGGAAGGAGCCCGACATGGCTGACGGCGAAATCTTCGGGAAGACGGACGATGGAGCCTCGATCCATCGTTTCGCCATATCGGGCGGCGGACTGACCGCACATGTCATGAACTGGGGCGCGGTTCTGCAGGACCTCAGGCTTGCAGGGCACGAAGCGCCGCTGGTGCTCGGTTTCGACCGCTTCGAGGATTATCCCGCGCATTCGCCCTATATGGGCGCGATTGCCGGCCGCTACGCCAACCGCATCGCCAATGGCCGCTTCACGATCGCCGGCCAGCAATATCAGGCCGACCGGAACTTCCTCGCCAAGCACACGCTGCATGGCGGAGCGAACAGCTTCGGCAAGCAGCCTTGGGAGGTGCTGCTTCACGGCGACGATTTCGTGACCTTTGCATTGCACGATCCTGGCGGAGCGATGGGCTTTCCCGGTGCCCTCGACGTCACCTGCACCTATCGGATGAAGATACCCGGCACGCTTTCGGTCGAATTGTCCGCGACCACCGACGCGCCGACGCTCTGCAATCTGGCGCATCATTCCTACTTCAATCTCGACGACGGCGGCAGCGGTGACATACTCGACCACAAGATGGTGCTGCCGGCCGCGGCCTACCTGCCGGTCGACGAGGAACTGATCCCGACCGGCGTCGTCAAGCCGGTCGACGGCACCGCCTACGATTTTCGCAAGGCGCGTACGATCCGTCTCGAGCAGGAGGGCGAGCAGGCTCTCTACGATCACAATTTCTGTCTTGCGGCGGCGCGTGGTTCGCTCAGGCAGGCAGCCTTGGTGCAGGGCGCTTCGTCCGGCGTGGAGATGGAAGTCTGGACGACCGAGCCAGGCGTTCAGTTCTATGCCGGCGCGAAGGTGGGGCCGCCCGTTCCCGGACATGTTGGTCGCACATACAGGCCCTATGCGGGCTTCTGTCTGGAGCCGCAGATCTGGCCGGATTCGCCGAACAGGCCGTATTTCCCGCAAGCCGTGTTGTGGCCGGGCGACGTCTATCGGCAGGTCACGGAATACCGTTTCAGCAAGGCCTAACTTTTGAAGGCGGCGCGCAGTGTTTCGTGAGGGGCGAGCGCACCCCGCACCTGCACCACGGCCGCGGCGACTGCATGTGCCTTTCGCGTGGCTTCGGCGGGCGCGAGGCCGGCAAGCCGCGCGGCAAGATAGCTGCCGTTGAAAGAATCGCCGGCGCCAGTCGTGTCGACGGGCGAGGCGACATGGACGGCGGCGATCGTGTCGGTCCTGCCGGCGTGGCGGACTGTCGCCGCGAGTTCGCCGTTCTTGACGACGATTTCGGGCACGCCGGCAGCGGAAAGGCGGTTCGCCGTCGCTTCCGGAGAACCATCGCCGTAAAGGCTCTGCTCGTCCGGAAAGGTTGGCAACGCTATATCCGTCACCGACAGCGCCTCGTCGATTGCGATCCGGGCCTCGTCCCGAGATTTCCATAGGCGAGGTCGGTAGTTGGCGTCGAACGCGATCAGGCTTCCTGCCTTGCGGGCGACGTTCACTGCGTAGATCAGAGTGCGGCGAGAGGCTGGATCGAGAATTGCCAAAGTGATTCCGGAAAAATAGACAAGCGCCTGGTTTTCCAGGCTTTTGGCGAGTCGAGCGGGATCGGAGGCGAGTTGTCGCGCGGCCGAATCGTTGCGCCAGTAGGTAAAGGACCGTTCGGCACCGGTCAGCGTGATCGCGTAGAGGCCGGGGCGCGCACCGGGGATGATCGGGCTTTCGCCGATGCCAATTCCATTTGCCCCGAGAAAGGCGATCTGGTCGCGCGAAAAGGGGTCGTCGCCGAAGGCCGAAACGTAGTTTGCGGTACGCTCGGAGCCGGTGAGCGCCCGCAAGGCCCACAGCGTGTTCAGCGTGTCGCCGGCAAAGCCCATGCGCCAGTCCGCGCCGTCGCCGTCCCGGTCTGCCCGGCCGGACAGTTCCAGCATGCATTCGCCGATCGAAACGAGCCCGTTTCCCGCCATGGATTTCTCCGAATTCGCTGACCCTATAGCTTTTCATGGAACGGGAAGCCATGCTTTGCGCGATCGTTCCGGGATGATGACGAGGCGCCCGGACGTTGTCGCCACGACGGAGACAAGGACAATGAGATCACCGCGGCTCTACATGCTCGCCGTCTTCGCACTGTTGATTTTTGCCTTCGGTGCCTACCTGACCATGACGGCCCTTGGGCCATCCACTGCCGAGATCGACGAGGCGCGGTCCCGGCCGACCGTCAACGGGCTCTTCCTCGCAGCAATCGAACCGGAAGTCCCTGAGATCAGGCAGGGCGAGCTTCATTCATGGATACTCACCGTGAAGACGCCCGAGGGCATCCCGGTCGATGATGCAGCGATCACGGTCGATGGCGGCATGCCCGCGCACAATCACGGTCTGCCGACGGCGCCGGAAATGACAGGGTATCTGGGCGAGGGCCGCTATCGCGTCGAAGGCGTCAAGTTCTCGATGGGCGGATGGTGGGAACTGAAGTTCGACATTTCGTCGCCGGCGGGAGCGGACAGCGCGACGTTCAACCTGGTGCTCTGATGGCCATGGGCGGCGGCAGATCGAACTGGTTCCTGCCGGCGACCATCGCATCCTCCATCCTGCTTGCCGCCTGCAGCGGCGAGAATTTCACCGACGCGGAGAAGGCGACGATCGCCTCGCTATCGCTGGCGTCGCTGCCGCCCTTGCCGCCCGACCCGACCAACAGATATGCCGACAATCCGGCTGCGGCGGCCTTTGGCGCGACGCTATTCTTCGACCAGCGCATGAGCAGCGACGGTGTGGTTGCCTGCGGAACCTGCCACCTCATCGACCGCCAATTCCAGGACGATCTGCCGCGCGGAAAAGGGATCGGTACGACCGACCGCCGCACCATGCCGCTGGCCGGCGTCGCCTGGGGGCCGTGGTTCTTCTGGGACGGGCGACGCGACAGCCTCTGGGCGCAGGCATTGACGCCGCTTGAAGACCGGCGGGAGCACGGCGGCACGCGCACCTTCTATGCGCATTTCGCCGCCGAGAATTTCAACGAGCGCTACCAGCGTATTTTTGGACCGATGCCCGACCTATCGGCTGTGCCTGAGAATGCCGGGCCGTTCGGAACGGATGCCGAGAAGGCCGCGTGGGCGTCGCTGAGCGCCGAGCAGCAGGACAGCGTCGATCGCGTCTTTTCCAATCTCGGCAAGGCACTTGCCGCCTTCCAGCGTTCGATCGCGCCGGACGAGACCCGCTTCGATCGCTTCGCCAGGGCGCTTGCGGCAGGGACAGAGCCTCCGGACGACGCGGCGCTGACGGGCGAGGAAATCGCCGGGCTCAAACTGTTCATAGGCAAGGCGAACTGCTCGACTTGTCACACGGGGCCGCGTCTGACGGACGACTCGTTTCACAACACCGGCGTTCCGGCGGTGGCGGGACTACCCGAGGATCTCGGCCGCGAGACCGGGGCGAAGGAAGTCGCTGCCGATCCGTTCAACTGCCTGGGAAAGTTCAGCGATGCCGGGCCGGAGGACTGCCGCGAACTGCGTTTCATGGTGAAGGACGATCCGCGGCTGACGAGAGCTTACAAGCCGCCATCCCTGCGCGGCGCGGCAAAGCGCCCGCCCTATATGCATGCCGGCCAGTTCGCCACGCTGGAGGAGGTC
>JALYWP010000351.1 GCA_030852655.1 Pseudomonadota bacterium
CTTCAGTTCCGCGACGGCCCCTCGCGCTCGGCCGACTTCGCCCAGAGATTGATGTTCGCCTCCTGCGCATAGCGATCGATCTCGACGAGTTCGGCGTCGGTGAAGTCGAGGTTCTTCAGCGCACCGACGCAATCCTCGACCTGGCCCGGCCGGCTGGCGCCGATCAGCGCCGAGGTGACGCGTCCCTTGCGCAGCACCCAGGCAAGCGCCATCTGCGCCAGCGTCTGCCCGCGCTTCCCGGCGATGCCGTTGAGGGATTTGATATTCGCGATGGTCTGCTCGGTAAGGAACGCTTGTCTCAGCGACTTGCCTTGCGCGGCGCGGCTGTCCTCGGGAATGCCGTCGAGATATTTCGATGTCAGCATGCCCTGCGCCAGCGGCGAGAAGACGATCGAGCCGACGCCCAGCCCCTCCAGCGTGTCGAGCAGCCCGTCCTCCTCGACCCAGCGGTTGATCATCGAGTAGCTCGGCTGGTGGATGACGAAGGGCGTGCCCATCCGGCGCAATATGTCGGCCGCCTCGCGCGTTCGCTGCGAATTGTAGGACGAGATGCCGACATAGAGCGCCTTGCCGGAGCGCACCGCCGTGTCGAGCGCGCCCATCGTCTCCTCGAGCGGCGTGTCGGGATCGTAGCGGTGCGAATAGAAGATATCGACATGGTCGAGCCCAAGCCGCTTCAGGCTCTGGTCGAGGCTGGAAAGCAGGTATTTGCGGCTGCCCCATTCGCCGTAGGGGCCCGGCCACATCCCGTAGCCGGCCTTGGTCGAGACGATGAGTTCGTCGCGATAGCCGGCGAAATCCGTCCGCAATATCTCGCCGAAAGCGATCTCCGCCCGCCCTCCCGGCGGACCATAATTGTTGGCGAGGTCGAAATGCGTGATGCCGAGGTCGAACGCCTTGCGGCAGATCGCCTGTTTCAGGTCGTGCGGCGTGTCGTCGCCGAAACCGTGCCAGAGGCCGAGCGAAATCGCCGGAAGCTTGAGGCCCGAGCGGCCACAGCGATTGTAGATCATCGCTTGGTAGCGATCGTCGGCGGGATGCCAGCTCATGTTCGCTTCCTTGTGCCGAATAGCAGGATTGTCAGGCGGCGCCGCCGGCCCACGGGCCATGATGTGCGCCAGGTTCGTCGACGCGCTCGAAGCCATGAGCGCCGAAGAAGTCGCGTTGGGCCTGGATCAGGTTCGATGTGCCGCGGCCGAGCCGGTAGCTGTCGAAATAGGCGAGCGCCGACGACAGCGCCGGCGCCGGCAGGCCAGCCTCGGCCGAGCGCGCGACGACGCGTCGAAGGGCGGGATGCGCCTCCTTCATCATCTCGATGAAGGCCGGCGCCATCAGTAGGTTGGCGACCGGACCGCCGGAGAAGGCCTTGGCCAGCGTGCCCAGGAATTGCGAGCGGATGATGCAGCCGGCGCGCCAGATTTTTGCGATGGTCGGCAGCGGCAGGTTCCAGCCGAATTCCGTCGACGCGGCGGCCATGACGGCAAATCCCTGCGCATAGGCGGCGATCTTGCCGGCGAAGAGCGCAAGCTCGAGATCGGCGAGCACTTCTTCCTTCCCACCGGAGAATTCCGCGACGCCATCGCTGCCATAGACCTTCTCGGCGGCGACGCGCTCGTCCTTCAGCGACGACAGCACGCGCGCGGCGACGGCAGCCTCGATCGCGGTCGCCGGCACGCCGAGCTGCTGCGCCTCGATGGCGGACCATTTGCCGGTGCCCTTCTGCCCGGCGCGGTCGAGGATCATGTCCACCATCGGCCTGCCGGTCCTGGGGTCGTCGGCATCCAGCACCTTCGCTGTGATCTCGATCAGGTAGGAATCGAGCCTGCCCTCGTTCCACTTGGCAAAAACCTGTCCGATTTCCTTCGGAGCCATGCCGAGCCCGTCGCGCAATATCCCGTAGATTTCGGCGATCATCTGCATGTCGGCATACTCGATGCCGTTGTGGATGGTCTTGACGAAATGGCCGGCGCCATCGGTGCCGAGCCAGGCGGCGCAGGGCTCGCCATCATATTTGGCCGAGATCGCGGTCAGCACCTTCTCGACGCGCTTCCAGGATGCTTCCGTGCCGCCGACCATGATCGAGGGCCCATGCCGCGCGCCTTCCTCGCCGCCCGATACACCCATGCCGATGAAGGTGAGGCCGGAGCCTTGGAGTTCCTCGAAGCGGCGCATCGTGTCGCGGAAATCGGCGTTGCCGGCATCGATAATGATGTCGTTCGCCGACAGGACGCCACGCAGATGCGCGATCTGCTCATCGACCGCCGCACCTGCCTGCACCATGATGATCACCGGGCGCGGCGGGCGGATGGCGACTGCCAGCGCCTCGATCGTGTCGCAGGGCACGATCATGTCCTTGAGCCGGCCGGCTTCCTCGTGAAATTGACGGGTCTTGGCGACGGTTCGGTTGAACACCGCTATGCGGTTGCCTTTTTCGGCGATGTTGAGCGCGAGGTTCGAGCCCATCACGCCGAGGCCTATCAGTCCGATTTCGGCGTCCGCCATTGTTCTACTCCTCGTTGGGTTCGCCTATCGGTGCCATGCCAAGGCCCGTTTCGCGGGCGATGTTTGGCCCGTGCCTGAAGCTTCGTCAACATTTCGGCCGACGAATCCTCCGCCGCGCTGCGATCGCTCAGCCGGTGCGGCGTTTGCGCCCGTAAAGCTCGAGCCGGTGGTGCACGATGTCGTAGCCGAGAGATTTCGCAATCTCGTCCTGCAACTGCTCGATACGGTCCGACTTGAATTCGATCACGTCGCCAGTCTCGATGTCGATGAGGTGGTCGTGATGGTCGCCGGTGGCATGCTCGAAACGGGACGGCCCGCCTTCGAACGCATGACGGTGGATCGCCCCCATATCGCCGAGCAGCTTCATCGTGCGGTAGACGGTGGAGAGCGAAATCGAGGCGTCTACCGCCACGGCGCGCCGAAAGATTTCCAGCGCGTCCGGGTGGTCCTCAGTCTCCGACAGGATGCCGAGAATCGCGCTGCGCTGCCGGGTGATCCGCACGCCCTGACGTCGCAATTCCTTCTCGTAGTCCAGCCGTTTGAATCCCCGTTCCTTCATGCCTTCACTATGCGCCAGATGACACCCAGTTGCAAAAAGATACGTTCGGGCCAGGCTCATGTCACCCATTAGTTGCAAACGATTTGCAACTGCATTGACGCGCAGGGGACGGCTGCGCTATCTATGGTGCAACCTGGGCCACTCCGCCGGAACGAGGATGCGATGAAAATGCTGACGGCCACACTTGTGCTTATCGCAAGCCTGGCAGCGGGCGGCCCGGCCGTCGCACAGGAGAAGTTCAAGGCGGTCACCACCTTCACCGTCATCGCCGACATCGCACAGAATGTGGCAGGCGACGCCGCCACCGTGGAATCGATCACCAAGCCGAACGCCGAAATACACAACTACCAACCGACGCCCGGCGACATATTGCGTGCCCAGGACGCCCAGCTGATCCTGTGGAACGGCCTCAATCTGGAGCTCTGGTTCGAACGCTTCTTCAACAATCTCAGCGATGTACCGAGCGTCGTCGTCTCGGAGGGCGTCGAGCCGATGGGCATCGCCGAGGGTCCCTATACCGGAAAGCCCAACCCACATGCCTGGATGTCGACCGAAGCCGCGCTGATCTACGTCGAGAACGTCCGCAAGGCTTTCGTCGAACACGATCCCCGGAACGCCGAGACCTACAATCGCAACGCCGCCGCTTATTCCGAAAAGATCAAGGCCGAGGTCGAGCCGATCCGTCAGCAGTTGGCCGCGATCCCCGAGGAGCGGCGCTGGCTGGTGTCGAGCGAGGGCGCCTTCAGCTATCTCGCCCGGGACTTCGGCCTAAAGGAACTCTACATCTGGCCGATCAACGCCGACCAGCAGGGCACGCCGCAGCAAGTGCGCAGGGTCATCGATGCTGTGAGGGCCAATAACATTCCGGCCGTGTTCAGCGAAAGCACGGTATCGGCCGACCCGGCAAAGCAGATCGCACGCGAGACCGGCGTGAAGTATGGCGGCGTCCTCTATGTCGACTCGCTCAGCGATGCCGACGGCCCCGTGCCGACCTATCTCGACCTCCTGAAGGTCACCGCCGACACTATCGCCAAAGGCCTGCAGGGATGAACGCGCCTTTCGAGGCCGATGCGGCGGGAGGCGGACTCGACGTCGAGCATGTGACCGTAACCTACCGTAACGGCCACACCGCATTGAAGGACGCATCCTTCGTCATTCCGAAAGGCACCATCACAGCCCTTGTCGGGGTCAACGGTTCCGGCAAGTCGACTCTTTTCAAGGCGATCATGGGTTTCGTGCCGCTGGCCTCCGGCAGGGTAACGATTCTCGGTCAGCCGGCGGCGCAGGCGCTCAAGCAGAACGCCGTAGCCTACGTACCGCAGAGCGAGGATGTCGACTGGAATTTCCCCGTGCTGGTCGAGGATGTCGTGATGATGGGCCGCTACGGCCATATGAATTTCATGCGCATCGCGAAGAAGGAAGATCGCGAGGCGGTAGACCGGGCGCTGGAACGCGTCGGGATGGCCGCGTTCCGCAAGCGGCAGATCGGCGAGTTGTCGGGCGGCCAGAAGAAACGCGTCTTCCTCGCCCGCGCGCTGGCGCAGGACGGCAAGGTGATACTGCTCGACGAGCCCTTCACGGGCGTCGACGTACGCACCGAGGAGGCGATCATTGCGCTTCTGAAGTCGCTGCGCGACGAGGGCCGGGTGATGCTCGTCTCCACCCATAATCTCGGCAGCGTGCCACGCTTCTGCGACCGCGCCGTGCTGATCGATCGCACCGTGCTCTGCCATGGCCTGACCGCGGAGGTCTTCACCCAGGCCAATCTGGAGAAGGCGTTCGGCGGCGTACTCAGGCAGTTTACCTTGGGCGGCGCCGATCTCCACGAAGACGATGATCGTCGCAGCGTCACCGTTCTGACCGACGATGAACGGCCCTTCGTGATTTACGACACCGGCGCCGGCCGGTCGGGCGCGATCGACGAGAGCGAGAAATGAACACCCCGCTTCTCGAACCATTCACCTATGGCTACATGATCAACGCCATGTGGGTATCAGCACTGGTCGGCGGCGTCTGCGCCTTCCTCTCGGCCTATCTCATGCTGAAGGGTTGGTCGCTGATCGGCGATGCGCTTTCCCATTCGATCGTGCCGGGAGTAGCCGGCGCATACATGCTCGGCCTTCCATTTGCCTTCGGCGCCTTCCTTTCGGGCGGGCTGGCAGCAGGCGCGATGCTCTTTCTCAACCAGCGCACCAAGCTCAGGGAGGATGCCATCATCGGGTTGATCTTCACCTCCTTCTTCGGGCTCGGCCTGTTCATGATCTCGCTCTCGCCTGCAGCGGTGAACGTGCAGACGATCGTGCTTGGCAACATTCTGGCAATCACGCCAGCCGACACGCTGCAACTCGTCATCATCGGCGGCGTGTCGCTGGCAATCTTGCTCGTCAAGTGGAAGGACCTGATGGTCGCTTTCTTCGACGAGAACCATGCACGCTCGGTCGGACTGAACCCGGACGGGCTGAAGGTGCTGTTCTTCACGCTTCTCTCGGCCTCGACCGTAGCGGCGCTACAGACGGTCGGTGCGTTCCTTGTAGTCGCCATGGTGGTGACGCCGGGCGCCACGGCCTATCTGCTGACCGACCGTTTTCCGCGCCTCATCATCATCTCCGTCGTCATCGGCACGGTGACCAGCTTCGTCGGCGCATATGCCAGCTACTTTCTCGACGGCGCGACTGGCGGCATCATCGTGGTGGCGCAGACGCTGATCTTCCTCGTCGCCTTCGTCTTTGCTCCGAAGCACGGAATGCTTGCGGCCCGCCGGCGCGCCCGGGAAGCGCTGGAGGCGGCGGCATGACCGATATCCTCCTCTTGCCCTTCCAGTTCCCCTTCATGCAGCAGGCGTTTGCGATCGCGTTGCTCGTGGCGGTGCCGTCGGCGCTGCTCTCCTGCTTCCTGGTGCTGAAGGGCTGGTCGCTGATGGGCGACGCCGTCAGCCACGCGGTGCTGCCGGGCGTGGTGCTCGCCTATATAGCCGGCATCCCGTTGGCGATCGGCGCCTTCACCGCCGGCATGTTCTGCGCGCTGGCGACCGGCTATCTCAAGGAAAACAGCCGCGTCAAGGAAGACACGGTGATGGGAGTGGTGTTCTCCGGCATGTTCGGGCTGGGCATCGTGCTCTACACCAAGATCCAGACCGAGGTGCATCTCGACCATATACTGTTCGGCGACATGCTCGGCGTGTCTTGGAGCGACGTGGCGGAGACGGGAGTGATCGCGGCCGTCTGCGTTGCGGCGATCATGATCTTCCGTCGCGACCTTCTGCTGCACGCCTTCGACGCCCAGCATGCGCGCGCCATCGGCCTGCCGGTCCGGCTGCTGCATTACGGGCTGCTCGCGATGCTGTCGCTCACCATCGTCGGCGCGCTGAAGGCGGTCGGCATCATTCTGGCCATCGCGCTCCTCATCTCGCCTGGTGCCATCGCCTTCCTGCTGACCGCGCGATTCGGGCAAATGCTCGCCGTTTCGGTGATCGTGTCAGTGGCGGCGTCGCTCGCCGGCGTCTACCTGAGCTTCTTCCTCGACAGCGCGCCGGCGCCGACCATAGTGCTCCTGCTTAGCGCGACCTTCGTCGCGGCCTTCCTCGTCTCGCGGCTCAATGCCACGCGCGCGGCGGGGGCAGCGACCTGAACTCGTCCGACCACGGACGAAGGCCGTTGCCGTCGCGGTGATCAGTCCAGCCGCCCGAACCACGCACCGTATCCCGGCAGCACGACCCGACTGCCTTCGGCCGATCCCCGGAGCCCATGTCCCTCCATGGCCCGCCCTGCGACAGTCCTACCGCTCGCCTCAGCTTCGGTATCGATCGTTGCCGGCGCGGATCCCAGATTGAAGGCGCACACGATCCGCTCGTTGCCCTCGCTTCGCGCAAAGGCGATGGCATCGCCGTCGACGGCGAGGAATTCGATGTCTCCATTGACCAGCGCCGGATTTTCTCGCCGGAAGGCGAGGAAGCGCCGATAGTGTTCGAGCAAGGAATTCTCATCGCCCTGCTGCCTGCTCACTGCGAGCGGGAGGTGCTCTCCGGGAACCGGCAGCCATGGCTTTGCCGTGGAGAAGCCGCCATTGGGTTTCTGGTCGTCCCAGACCATCGGCGTGCGGCACCCGTCACGTCCCTTGAACTCCGGCCAGAAGCGGATGCCGTAAGGGTCCTGCAAATCCTCGAAGCCGAGATCGGCTTCGCTCAAGCCAAGTTCCTCGCCCTGATAGAGGCAGACCGACCCGCGCAGCGACATCAGCAGCGCGGAGACGACCTTGAGATAGGCGAGGCGGTCAGGCTCGTTGGCCGCCCAGCGCGAGGCGTGGCGCATCACGTCGTGGTTGGAGAAGGCCCAGCAGGACCAGCCATCGCTGGCGGCACGCCCGAAAGCTTCGAGCACGGTGCGCACCCTGGCGGCGCTGATCTTTTCCGGCGCCAGGAAGTCGAAGGCATAACACATCTGGATGCGGTTACCGCCAGCCGTGTAGGCGGCGACGACCTCGAGGCCACGCTGGGAATCGCCGACCTCGCCGACGGCTGCCGCCGCCGGATATTCGTCGAGCAGCGCGCGGAACCGTTCGAGGAAGCCGAGATTCTCCGGCCGGCTCTTGTCGTAGATATGGTCCTGGTAGTTGTAGGGATTGACCGCCGGCGCGGTCTGGTCGTTGCGCTCTTCCGGCGGCAGCGGCGGATTGTCTTCCAGACCCTCGCTGTGGAAGTAGAAGTTGATCGTGTCGAGGCGGAAGCCGTCGACGCCGCGCTCCAGCCAGAAGCGGGTGACGTCGAGCAGCGCGTCCTGCACTTCCGGATTGTGGAAGTTGAGATCCGGCTGCTCGGCCAGGAAATTATGCAGATAATATTGCTGGCGGCGCGTGTCCCATTGCCAGGCCGAACCGCCGAAGATCGACAGCCAGTTGTTGGGCGGCGTGCCGTCACGCTTCGCGTCGGCCCAGACGTACCAGTCGGCCCTGGGATTGTCGCGGCTCGACCGGCTTTCCTTGAACCAGGGATGGATATCGGCGGTGTGCGAGATCACTTCGTCGATCATGACCCGCAGGCCGAGCCGGTGTGCTTCGGCCACCAGCGAATCGAAATCGGCGAGCGTGCCGAACATCGGATCGACGTCGCGATAGTCCGCGACGTCGTAGCCGAAGTCCTTCATCGGCGACTTGAAGAAGGGCGATATCCAGATCGCATCGACGCCCAGCGACGCGATGTAGGGCAACCGGGTGATGATCCCCTTGAGATCGCCTATGCCGTCGCCGTTGGAATCCTGATAGCTGCGCGGGTAGATCTGGTAGATCACCGCGCCGCGCCACCAGTCCCGGTCGGGAGCGAGTTCGGTTTGCGCCTCGTGGCGCTGCGATGCCGGCATCGATCAACCTCCTTTCACCGAGAACCATAGCCACCAGGAGATCGTTCCATAGCCGGAAGAACAGCGAGGAGGTCAAGAGGCGAGCGCAGGGACACCGCTGAAGCTTGGAACGCACGCCGCGCTACTCCTCCTGCATCTCGCCGGCGGCAGTCGTGTCGATGAGGCCGAAGCCGAAGTCGCTGTCGCGGCCGACATCGCCGAGATCCCTGGCGGTGGAGGAGAGTGCCGCCTCGATCCAGTCGGCCGAGCGCTCGGGCGCGGCGTGGATCAGATTGGCGATGGCCCCCGACACGATTGCGGCGGCGAAGGACGTGCCGGTGACGAGGTCCTGCCCGCCGCCGACGGGGGCAAGCACATCGACGCCGGGTGCGGAGACGAAGACGTAGGGCCCGCGATTGGCCTGCGCCATGATCTGGTCCTTCCCGTCGGTGGCGGTGACGGCGATGACGCCGTCATAGGCTGCCGGGTAACCGTAGGGCGCGCCGGGACCGTTGTTGCCGGCGGCGGCGACCAGCACGAAGTCGCGTTCGCGCGCGGCCGCGCAGGCTTCTTCCAGAAACGTGTTCTTCGGCCCGACGAAGCTCATATTGATGATGCGCGCTTCCTGTTCGGCGGCCCAGTCGAGCGCCGAAAGGATGATATCCATGGTCGACCGGCCTCCCTCGAAGGCGCGGGCATGGTAAATCTTCGACCCGGGCGCAATGCCGCGAAAATCTCCGGTGCCGGCGATCAGCCCGGCGACCGATGTCCCATGGTCGCGCGCCGTCACCTCGACCCCGGGCATGGCGTCGAACTGCCCGGCGATGGCGCCCTTCAGGGCAGGGTGCGTCTCGTCGACCGCCGTATCGATGACGGCGATCCTCACATTCTCGCCGCTGGCGCTGTCGGGCGCGAGCGCTATGCGCTGAAACGCATAGTTCACCGCTCCCGCGGCTTGCTGCAGATCGTAGACATGGTTGGGCGCGCGCCGCGTGGTGCGCTGGTCGCCGGCGAGCTGGGCGAGAACCACGCCGACCGGCCGGCCGTCGGGAATGCCGTAGCGCACGAATGTCGCGCCGAGCAGGGTGGACGTGCGCTGCGATCGGACTTCAAGGCCGAAGGCGGCTGCGATATCGGCGGCGACCGCCGCGTCGCCATCGATCGTGACCAGCACTTCGTCGGGCACGAATTCGCCCTGTATGGCAACGGGTGCGGCAACAGGCGGGGCGGCCGCGAGCGAGCCGGGTGGAATCGGCGGAGGCGCAGGTGGCTCGGCCTGCGTCGATTCCCGCGCCGGGTCGGTAGGCGGGCTGGTCGGCGTGGCATCGACCGCTTCGGCAGGCTCGCCAGATCCGGAGCCGGGCGCAGGGTTGGGGAAAAGATCGGCGATCAGCCCGGGCAGCAGCACCGCGTTCGGGTTCGTGTCGGCGGCATCGGCGCGGTCACCGACCGTGGGCGGGCTGGTCGCCTCGGCTGCATCGCCAGCCGTATCGCTCGTAGCGTCGATGCCGGGCCGGGGCGTGGGTATCGGCGGCTCTCCCTGCACGAAGAATTCGTCCGGGTCCGCTGCCTCCCCCGGCACGCAATCGGCGCCGCCCTGCGCCTGTTTGCGCAGGCAGTCGAGGTCTTCCTGGGTGAGGTTGGGGTCGTTGGTCTGCGCGGACGCGGGAAGGGCGGCGAAAAGAACTGCCGCTACCCAAAGAAATGCAGCAATCCTGTTTCGCGCGCTAACTGCCATTGTCCGGCTTCCTCCCGGTGAGCACAGTGTCGGCAAAGGGCTGGGCAGCAATAAGGCCGACGATGCGATCGTAATCCGCCGCGGTTTCGGCGGGAATCGCAATCCTGAACACACCGCCGGAGACCGGGCCGGACGTGATGGTGGCCCCTTGTTCGGCGAGGAACGCCGAGACGTCCGCCAGCCTCGCATCCGGGCTGAAGGTGACCAGCGCGAAGGGAAGGTCGGCCTGTCCGGAGCCGGCGATCTCGATGGTTGCATCGCGGCCGCCGGGTTCGGTCACAGCCTGGACGAGCACGAGGGCGACTGCGGCCGCGGCCGCGGCCCAGGCGACGCCGGAAGGGATCGCCATGAACCGGCCCCATAGTCTCGCAAGCGCCGAAGGTGCCGCCGCGCCGGTGGGCCCGGGCTCGGCGTCGAGCGCCCTTGAAAAGCGGCTCAAGGCGTCGGCAGGCGGGCGGATGGCGTCGTTGGCGGCCGAGGTGCCGGAAAATTCCGCCTCGGCCTCCTCGAGCGCGGCCATCGCGGAGGGGTCGTCGGCCAGCCATTCCTCGACCGCCGCGAGGTCGGCGCCGTCCAGCGTGCCATTCAAGTAGAAGGGCAGCAGCGCTTCGAGCTCGTCGCGGCGGGACATGTCGTTTTCCGGGCTATTGTTCGCGGGCGTGTTGTTATCCGGGGTCATGGCCATCCCCTTTCGAAGCCGGCGGCCTTCAGGGCTTCGCCGAGTTTCTTGCGGGCGTAGAACATGCGGGTCTTCACGGTGGCGACCGGGATCGACAGGATCTCGGCGATCTCGCTGACCGACTTGGCGTGGTAATAGGCGAGGTCGATGACGGTGCGATGCTCCTCCGGCAGGGCGTTGACCATGCGCTTGAGCGCCGTCGCCTTGTCGTCCTTCATGACGGCGATTTCAGGCGTGTCGGCCGTATCTGGGATGGCGGCGGCATCGTCGTCGCCGATCCATTCCTCCTTCTTCTTGCGCAGTGCCGACAGCGCCTTGAAGCGGGCAATGCCGAGCAGCCAGGTGGACACTTCCGAGCGGCCTTCGAAGGCCGGCGCCTGCCGCCACAATTCGAGGAAGACTTCGTTCGCGATGTCGTCAGCCATCATGTCCGATCCCGTCTGCCGCGCCGCGAACCGGTAAACCCGGGCGTGGTGGCGCATGAAAAGGAGCCTGACGGCGGCGCGATCTCCCGAGGCTACCCGGCCCACGAGTTCGCCGTCGGATAGCCGGGTTGCGGGCGTGGTGACCGTCGGGGCGACCATGAGGCTCCTGCAGGTTCAGTCGCGGCGTGATGGCAAAAGGTTCACCGGGTTCGCATTTTCTGACGCTTCCGGAATAGCGGAAGTGGCCGGCGGACGGAAGAGTGCGGCGGTTTCTCTCTTCCCGCTCACGGGCCGCATCGAAGCCTGCCGGCGTCTGGCCCTGCGCCAAGGTGCCGGATGCCCGGCGGCCTCGCGGGGTCGGCCATCGGGCGGATGCACATCACCGTCACCACGGAGTTTTTTCGGTCACGACTGTACACTCGCTTTGCTCGTTGGCCTCCACCGGGCGCGCCACAGGACGCGACGCCCGGCTGCTACACGCGATGGGGCTTGCGGCGTGCACGGCCGTTACCACGCCCTGCTTTCCTTTCGCTCACGGGCCGTACCGCCGCCTGCCGGCGACTGGCCCTCCGCGAGGGCGCGCCATAAGGCGCGACG
>JALYWP010000356.1 GCA_030852655.1 Pseudomonadota bacterium
GTGTTGATGTTGGCGATGTTGTTGGCGATGACCTCGAGATTGGTCTGCTGGGCGCTCATGCCCGTGGCGGCGATGGCGAGTGCTTTCATGACTGCTTACCCTTCTGCACGGCGCTCAGATCGACATCCGGCTGATTTCCATGTAGGCGCTGACGATCTTGTCGCGGATGGCGACGGCGGCGGTCAGCGCCTGCTCGGCGCTCATCACCGCATCGACCACCTCGCGCGCGTCGGCCTGGCCCTGAAGGCCCTGCACGGAGACCTGTTCGGCATGCTCCAGCGTACCGACGGTGCGCGTGGCGAGGTCGGACAGCACCGAGGCGAAGGAGCCGGCAGCATCCACCGCCTCCGTCGCCGTACCCGGCCCGCTCGGCGTGAGCGTGGATGCGCCGCCGAGAGCCTTGAAGTCGAGTGCACCGATGCCTGGAATCATCACTGGCCTCGCATCAGGTCGATTGTCATGGAGATGAGCTCGCGCGCCTGCTTGATGACCTGCAGGTTGGCTTCATAGGAGCGGTTCGCCTCGCTCATGTCGGCCATCTCGATGAGCACGTTGACGTTGGGCATCTTGACGTAACCCTTCTCGTCCGCCGCTTCGTGACCCGGCATGAACTCGACCGGGAAATCGCTGTCGTCGCGGCCGATCTTGTTGATCTCGACCAGCGAGCCGCCGGATGCGCGGTCGAGTTCGGCGGCGAAGCTGATGGTCTTGCGGCGATAGGGCTCGGCGCCTGGCGCATCGCCTGTCGACTGGGCGTTGGCGAGGTTTTCCGAGACGACGCGCAGCCGCTCGGACTGGGCGCCGAGGCCGGAAGAGGCAACCTTGAGGGCGGCGGCGAGCGGATCCATGGTCAGCTCTTCGAGGTAAGCATGAGCATGCGGTGGAACGCCTTGACGATCGCCGTGTTGAGCTCGAACTGGCGGCGAATGTCGCCGGCCTTGAGCAGTTCGTTCTCCAGCACCACCGAATTCTCAGACGGCAGCAGCGAGGCCGCACCGGCCTCTTCGCGCATGGCGAAGCCGGCTTCGGTGGCGCGGCCGGCGAGGTGGCCTGCCTGCGTGGCGGCCATGGTGACACCGGTCTTGTCGAGGACCTTCTCGAACGGCTCGACGTCGAGCGTGCGGTAGCCCGGTGTGTTGACGTTGGCCACGTTACCCGCAACCGCCGACTGGCGCACGGCAAGCCATTGCGACTGCCGTGTTGCAAGGCCGAAAAGGTTGACGGACTCCATGAAAATCTCCGGGCAGATTTCCGGAGGGTAGGCTGCCAGTCTTGCGCGGGCCTTGCGGGCGGCTAGTTTTCCACTCCGAGCACCTCCCCGCCCTCGGTGACCAGCACCGGGCGGCCGTCGCGCTCCTCGACCGCCGCCACGCGGCTGCTGTCGGGCAGGATCGAGCCGGGCTGGACGACGAAGAGGCCGGTATCGTCCTCCAGCATGGCGCGGCCATTGGCGATCTGAACCAGCCTGAAGGATATGACGGGCGCCGGGAACGGCTGTTCCGTCAGTCCGGGCGTGCCCTCATCGTCCTGTTCCTCGGCTTCCTTCGTTGCGGTGCCGGTGGCGCGGAGGTCAAGTTCCATCAGCGGGATTTCCTGCGAGGCGACAGGCGAGCCGACGCGTCCGGGCTGTGCGCCGAGCAGGATCGGTTCGGTGCCGCCGCCGCGGCCGCCGAACTTCATCGCGCGCACGCCGAATTCGTCCGGATTGAAGAAGATGTACCAGGGAAACAGCGCACAGATGAGGCCGAGGGTGACGCCGAGCGCGGCAACGGTCAGGTCGCTGCGCCGGTCGCGGCTTCTGGCTGTCGGCTCTGAGGTGAACGGAACCGGCTTGCGCTTGCGGCCGAACAGTGAGGGGCGCGGCGCCGGGGACGCGGGCTCCTGCTCGGCCATATCGTTTTCACGGACCATGTCCTCGATCGGCCGATCAGCCTTGCGGCGCCACATGCGGCTTGTCCTTCGACTTGAGATGGCGGGCGAGGTCGGCGAAGGCGTCGGCGGACGGGCGGTCGTGCGGCGTCTGCGTCATCGCGTCGTAGATCAGCGGCACCTGGCGGACCGCAGCGTCGAGCTCGGCGTCGGCACCCGGCTGGTAGGCGCCGAGCAGCCGGATGTCGCGCGTCGATTCGAAGCGCGAGATCATAGCCTTGAGCTTCGTGACCAGGGTGCGCTGGTCGTCGCTCCAGGCCTTCGGCGCCAAGCGCGATATTGACGACAGCGGATTGACGGGCGGGTAGCGCCCCTGCTCGGCGATCGCGCGGTCGAGCACGACATGGCCGTCGAGGATGCCGCGCACCGAATCGGCGACGGGGTCGTTGTGGTCGTCGCCGTCGATCAGCACCGAGATGATGGCGGTGATGGAGCCCGATCCCTCGACGCCGGGGCCGGCGCGCTCCAAGAGCTTCGGCAGTTCGGTGAAGACCGAGGCCGGATAGCCGCGCGCCACCGGCGGCTCGCCGGCACCCGTCGCCACCTCGCGCAGCGCGTGGGCGAAACGGGTGATGGAATCGAGCACCAGAAGAACGCGGTCGCCCTTGAGGCGGAAATGCTCGGCGACGCGCATGGCGGTGTCCGGCGCACGGCGGCGCATCATCGCGCTCTCGTCGCTGGTGGAGACCACGGCGACGGTCTTGGCCATGCATTCGGGGCCGATCGTGTCTTCGAGAAATTCGCGCACCTCGCGGCCGCGCTCGCCGACAAGCGCCACGACCACGGTGTCGAAGGCGGAAGCCGCAGCCAGCATGGCGAGTAGCGTCGACTTGCCGACGCCTGAGCCGGCGAAGATGCCGAGGCGCTGGCCGAAGCAGATCGGCGTAAAGATGTCGATGATTTTGACGCCCGTGGCGAAGGCGTCGCCGACGCGCTGGCGCGCCAGTGCGGGCGGTTGCGCGAGAAGGGCGGCGTCGGCTGGATCGCCTTGCGCCAGTGGCTGGCCGCCATCGATGGGGCGGGCGAGCGCATCGATGGCGCGGCCGCGCCAGGAAGCATGGGGCAGGATGGAGAAAGGGCCGAGATCGATGACGGCGTCGCCGACACCGGCGTCGCCGGCGCGCTCGAAGGGCGCAATCAGCACATCGTCGGGCGAAATCTGCACGATCTCGCCGTGGCGAATGCCGGCCCGGCTGCGGTGTTCGACCA
>JALYWP010000005.1 GCA_030852655.1 Pseudomonadota bacterium
TCTTGCCGACGCCGCGCACGCCGGTCAGCATCCAGGCCTGCGCGACGCGGCCGGTGGAGAATGCATTGGTGAGGGTGCGCACCATCGGCTCCTGGCCGATGAGGGCGGAGAAATCGGCGGGACGGTATTTGCGCGCAAGGACGCGATAGGCGCCGGCGGCCCTGTGCTGGATGTCCGTGCCGGCCTCGCTCATTTGCCCGTCCGATACTCCCTTGATGGCCCGCCGGCCGTCATGCCGATTCCTGTCCCGCGACTTTCGCCCGTGCGCCATCACGGCGTCAATGACGCGGTGGCGAGCGGGCAATCGGTGGAAAGGTGGGAGGCTGGAACAATGACCCGTTCCGTGCTCGTTAGGGCTGCTTCCTTCCGGACCTGACCCGGTTGGCGAGTGGCGCGTCCACCACCAACCTCCCAGCCTCCATATCGGCAATTCGGCCGCCGATTGCAAGTGCAAGCTCGTCGACACGGCCCGCATGATTCGCTTGCAGGGCGCGAGCCGCCGCTCTAGCTTTCTTCGAGATACGAGGGAAACGCCGATGCTGCCGGGCCTCAAGGCCGGATTTGTGCTGGATGCGAGGCTCGAGGCCGACAGCGACCAGCTGATTTGGCTCGGGCTCTGCGAACTGCGGGTCATGAACGATCGTCGCTGGCCATGGCTGATCCTCGTCCCGCAGCGTCCGGGCATCGAGGAAGTCCACGATCTGACGCCGCTCGACCAGGCCATGCTCACCTTCGAGACAAACATGGTCGCGCAAGCGCTGAAGCGTGTGACGGGCTGCACCAAGATAAACACCGCTGCGCTCGGCAACATGGTGCGCCAGTTGCATGTGCATGTGATTGCCCGCAACGAGGGCGATCCCGGCTGGCCCGGCCCGGTCTGGGGACATGGCATGCGCGAGCCGTACAAGGGCGGGGACCTTCGCCGGTTTGCCGAAAAGATAAAGGCGGCGCTATAAGCGTTCGCCTCCAGCAGAAGCCTTCCCCCGAGCCCACCATGCAATTCCGCCTCTTCGACGCGCCGCAAGCCGAGCCTAGCCAGTTCGTCGGTTTCGCCGGCAACATCATCGATCGCCAGTCGGAGAACCGGACCGACGATTCCCTGGAGAGGGCACTGGCCGATCCGGCGACGCGCCTGCTGCTGATGGGAAGCGGGCGCATCCTGCTCAAATTCGATGCCGAAGGGCGCGCGCAGGGCTACTTCGACGCAGCCGAAGCCGCCACGCTCTGCCCGGAAACCGACAATGCCGTGCTGCTCGGCTTTTCGCCAACCGGGCCTGTCGTCGCCGTTCCCGTCACGGCGGAAGCCGAAACGCTGCCGCAGACCATCAAGGCGGTCGACTACCGTTCGGTCTATATGCAGGGGCTGGTCGATCCGGCCGCGCTCGGCGCGCTGGCACAGGGCGCCAGCCTGCTCGCCTGGCATGCCAACCACCGCTTCTGCGGCAGATGCGGCCAGCCGACCGAGATGCGCGCCGGCGGCTACAAGCGGCTCTGTACGGCCTGCGGCGCCGAGCATTTCCCGCGCACCGACCCGGTCGCCATCATGCTCACCGTTTCCCGCGACAAATGCGTGCTCGGCCGCAGCCGGCATTTCGCGCCGGGCATGTATTCGGCGCTGGCCGGCTTCATCGAACCCGGCGAGACGATCGAGAACGCGGTGCGCCGCGAGACGCTCGAGGAATCCGGCATCCGCCTCGGCCGCGTCGTCTATCATGCCAGCCAGCCCTGGCCGTTCCCCTATTCGCTGATGATCGGCTGTTTTGGCGAGGCACTGAACGAGGACATCGACCCCGACCTCGCCGAACTCGAGGACTGCCGCTGGTTCGAGCGCGGCGAGGTGCTGTCGATGCTTGCCAGGACGCATCCGACGCTGACGACGCCGCCACCCGGCGCTATCGCCCACCACCTCATCCGCGCCTGGGCCGAGAGCACCTGACCGGCTGGTCCATGGGAGGAACGCCAAGCATGATCCGTCACACCGTCGCATTCCGCCTGAAGCATCCACGCGGCTCGGCCGAGGAAAAATCCTTTCTCGACGCCGGCAAGGCGCTGGCCGGGATCCCGGGCGTCGGGCGGTTCGAGCAGCTTGCCCAAATCAGCCCGAAGAACGATTTCCACTTCGGCTATTCGATGGAGTTCGCCGACCAGGCAGCCTACCAGGGCTACAACGACCATCCCATCCACGTCGCCTATGTGCGCGACCGCTGGATACCGGAAGTCGAGGCATTCCTGGAGATCGACTATACGCCGCTCGACTGACGTCGGCCGTCAGTCCGCCATCTTCCATTCCTCGCGGGAGCCGCTGCGGGGATAGACGCCGAGGATACGGACCTCGCGCGAGAAAAACCGCAACTCGTCCAGCGCCAGCTTGACGTTCGAATCGTCCGGATGGCCCTCTATGTCGGCATAGAACAGCGTCGCGGTGAAGGCGCCGAGCTGGTAGCTTTCCAGCTTGGTCATGTTGACGCTGTTGGTGGCGAAGCCGCCCATCGCCTTGTAGAGTGCCGCCGGCACGTTGCGTACGCGGAACATGAAGGTCGTCATCATCTTCGTGTCGGGCGATGGGCGTTCCACCCATTGCTTCGACTTGGTCAGCACCACGAAGCGGGTAACGTTGGAGTCCGTGTCCTCGACATTCTCCTCCAGTATGTCGAGCCCGTAGAGGCTGGCCGCCAGCCGCGGCGCGAGCGCGGCCATGGTGCGGTCCTGCATTTCGCCGACCAGCTTGGCAGCGCCAGCGGTATCGCCCGCAATGACCGGCTTCCATCCATTCTTGCGGATGTATTTGCGGCACTGTCCGAGCGCATGGATGTGGCTGTGGACGCTCCTGATCTCCTTGCGCTCGACGCCTGGCAGCGCCATCAACTGGAAATGGATCGGCAGGAAATATTCCCCGATGATGTGGAGCTTCGATTCCGGCAGCAGATGATGGATGTCCGCCACCCGGCCCGCGATGGTGTTCTCGATCGGGATCATGGCGAGGTCGGCCTTGCCGGTCTCCACGGCGTTGAAGGCATCTTCGAAGGTCGGGCAGGGCATGGGTTCCATGCCTGGAAACATGTTGCGACTGGCCGTATCGGAATTGGCGCCGGGCTCGCCCTGGAAGGATATCCGGTTGGTCTTTTCGGGTGCCATGGTCGGCCCTTATCGTTTCGAAAGCATGGTTCGCGCGCGCTCCAGATCCTCGGGCGTGTCGACGCCGAGCGGAACCGACTGCACGATCTCGGCGTCGATGCGCATGCCGGCCTCGAGCGCCCTGAGCTGTTCCAGCCTCTCGCGCTGTTCCAATGTCGACGGCTTGAGCGACACGAAGCGCTGCAGAGCGGCGCGGCGATAGGCATAGAGGCCGATGTGATGATAGAGCGGCCCGTGGCCCCAGGGCGCGGTGGCGCGGGTGAAGTAGAGCGCCCTCAGCCTCGTCGCTGACTGCGGCGAGCCGATGATCTTGACCACGTTGGAATTGGTCTTTTCTTCCTCGCGGAGGATTTCGACACCGAGCGTGGCAATGTCGACGACCTTGTCCTCGAGCGGCGCAAGGACGGCTCGAATCGTTGCCGCATCGATGGTCGGCAAATCGCCCTGGACGTTGACGACGGTGTCAACGAGCCCTTCGGGATCGAGCGCCTGCAGCGCCTCGAAGATGCGGTCCGAACCGGACTGGTGGTCGCCGCGCGTCATCGCCGCCTCGAAGCCGCCGGCCCGCACCGCCTTGGCCACTTCTTCGGCATCGGTCGCCACGACGACGCGGCCAAGCCCGCTTTCCTGCGCCCTTGCGGCGACATGGACGATCATCGGGCGGCCGGCAATGTCGGCCAGCGGCTTGCCCGGGAGCCGGGTCGAGGCCATGCGGGCCGGGATCAATACGAGGGTGGACATCTCAACGAAGGGGCCTGAAAAGAGCTTGGTCGAAAGTGGCAAAACGTCTCATGGACGCCGCCCTTATAGGTGTTGCAACGACCAAGCAAAAGACCTAGTTTCCGCCCAAATCGGCCGGCCCGGTCGGTCAAAGCAACGTGCCGTTTGGTCGCGCGCCGTAGGGCTGGCGCCGACCAGGGGACAAGGGAGCCAGGGGCGAATGGACTCATTCGAATACAACAAGCTGATCGGCGCCTTTCTCGGGACCGTGTTTGTTGTCTTTTCAGTCGGCATCGTCTCCGACGCCATCTTTGCCGCGCCCCACCCCGAGAAAGAAGGCTTCATCATCGAGGCCGTCGAGCCCGACTCCGGCGCCGAAGCCGATGCCGCTCCCGAGGAAGTGCCGATTGCCGTCAGGCTCGCCACCGCCGATCCGGTCGCCGGCGAAGCCGTGCACAAGAAATGCGTCGCCTGCCACACCACGGAGAATGGCGGCGCCAACAAGGTCGGGCCGAATCTCTGGGGCATCGTCAACCGTCCGATCGCCTCGCATGAGGGTTTCTCCTATTCGTCCGCGATGAAGGCATTCTCGCAGGACGGCAGCGTCGTGTGGGACTATGACCATCTCGACCACTTCCTCGCCTCGCCCAAGGGCCTGGTGAAGGGCACCGCCATGAGCTTTGCCGGTCTCAAGGATCCGACCGATCGCGCAAATATCATCGCCTATCTGCGCACGTTGGCCGACACGCCGGCTCCGCTGCCGGAAGCGCCGGCGCCCGCGGCAGAACCGGCTTCAGCCCCGGCCGACGAAGCACCCGCCGCCGAGCCGGACGCCCCCGCGGAAGCCGCTCCCGCCGAGTCTCCGGCAGAGCCTGCGCCCGCGGAACCTGCTCAATGACAAAAATGTAATCCTCCAGATCACGAAAAAGCCGGGTTCAGCCCGGCTTTTTTTGTTACACGGGTTGACCGCAGTCTGCGGGCACGCACGTAGTTTGTTGTTCACGATCATGAGGATTGCATGAGACGATCAGCCGTCCTGGCCCTTTCGACATGCGCGCTTGCGGGCGCCTTGCTCGCGCCTGGAGGTCCTGCGAATGCTCAGGAATGGCAGACCTCGTCCTCGCTGATGGGGGAATCCAAATACGGCCAGGACTTCCAGCGCTACGATTATGTGAATCCCGACGCTCCGAAGGGCGGCACGCTCAACTCGGTGGTGCCCGGCACCTTCGACAGCTTCAATCCTTACATCGTGCGGGGCTCCCCGGCAGCGGGACTGGCCCAGTTCGGCGGCGGGCTGCTCTATGATACGCTGATGGAGCAATCGGTCGACGAGCCCAGCGTCAGCCACCCGCTGATCGCCGACGCCTACAAGTTCCCGGACGACTATTCGTCGGCGACCTATCGGCTCGACCCGCGCGCCAGATGGCATGACGGCAAGCCGATCACCGTCGAGGATGTCGTCTGGTCCTTCCAGGTGCTGAAGGCGAACAGCCCGATGTACAACCGCTATTACGAGAACGTCACGGAGGTGGTGGCGCTCAACGACCGCGAGGTCGAGTTTCGGTTTGACCAGAAGGGCAATCGCGAGCTGCCGAAAATCCTCGGCGACATGGTGGTCCTGCCAAAGCATTGGTGGGAAGGCGTCGACGCCTCCGGCAAGAAACGCGACATCACCCAGCCGACACTCGAAAAGCCCCTCGGTTCCGCCGCCTACAGGATAGAGAGCTTCAAGCCGGGCTCGGAGATCGTCTGGACCCGGGTCAAGGACTATTGGGGCGCCGAACTGCCGGTAAAGATCGGCCGCGAGAACTTCGATACCCGCCGCTACGTCTACATTCAGGACGACAATGCCGCGTGGCAAGCCTTCACCAAGGGCGGCCTCGAAGACATGCATGCCGAGTACAGTTCCCGGCGATGGGCGACCTACTACAATTTTCCGGCGTTCCAGGCCGGCGACGTCGTCAAGAAGGTGTTTCCGGCAACGTCGCGCGCCTCGATGCAGGGATTTGTCATGAATCTGCGGCGGCCGCTGTTCCAGGATCGCAAGGTTCGCCAGGCGCTCACCTATCTCTTCGACTTCGAAACCATGAACCGCACGGCCTTCTTCGGCTTCAACACGCGCGTGAGCAGCTATTTCGTCGGCGGCGAGCTGGCGTCGAGCGGGCTGCCGCAAGGCAAGGAACTGGAGATACTGAACGAATACAGGGACCAGTTGCCGCCGGAATTGTTCACTCAGGAATACACCTTGCCTGTTTACCAGCAGCCGCCGCCCAGGGAGGGCGAAGCCGCCCAACCCGCGCCGGCAAGCCCGCCGCAGCCTGAACGCACGATCCTGAGGCAGGTTGTCGACCTGTTCGCCGAAGCGGGATGGAAAATCCAGAACGGCAAGATGACCAATGAAAAGACCGGGGAGCCCTTCGTCCTCGAAATCCTCGGCAACAACTCGACCGACGAGATCATAGCCAATCCCTACATCAACATGCTGAGGAAGGTCGGCATCACGGCGAGGCTGCGCATCATCGACCCCAGCCAGTACGTCAACCGCGTCAACAATTTCGATTTCGACATGCTGACCTCGGTGCTGGCGCAATCCGATTCGCCGGGCAACGAGCAGCGCGATTTCTGGTCCACCAAGGCTGCCGACACGCCCGGATCGCGCAATCTGTCGGGCATCAAGAACCCGGTCGTCGACGCCCTGGTGGAGCGCGTCATCTTCGCTACCGACCGCGACGATCTCGTCGCCGCGACGCGTGCGCTGGACCGTGTCCTGCTGTGGAACTTCTATGTCGTGCCCCAGTATACGAGACCGGTCGTCTGGCTCGCCTACTGGAACAAGTTCGGCATTCCGGACAAGCAGCCGGACTATGTCGGCCCGGACATAGAATCCTGGTGGATCGATCCCGCCAAGGAAAGCGCATTGGCTGCCAAGTACAAAAGCGGAAACTGATGTACGGGCGGGGGCCAGCGTCGAGAATCGGGCGGCGCGACTTCCTGGCGCTGGCAGCGGGCGCCGCCGCTATGCCGCTCATGCCCGGCCGCGCTTTCGCGCGCAGCCCGTCGGACACGCCGGTGCACGGCCTGTCGGCTTTCGGAGACCTGAAATACGCGCCGGACTTTACCCATTTCGCCTATCTCGACCCGGACGCGCC
>JALYWP010000018.1 GCA_030852655.1 Pseudomonadota bacterium
GGCCGGCGTACCGCGGTCGTTGGGATCCAGCAACGGCTCGGCGGTGGGTTGCGCAGCCGATGGTGTTGGGCCGGCCGACGCGGCCCCGACCTCGCCGGCGCGGATCACCATGGGGCTCGTCATGCGCCGGGTCGTTGCGGACTCCTCTCCGGCCGGGGCCGGATCGCCGAGCGCAATGATCGACGGCGTGTCGGGCGTGTCGGCCAGTCCCACGATCGACGGGGCAGGGCCGGTTTCGGAGACGGCCGCGACGATGGACGGATCGATAGCCACGTCCTCGCCTAGCGTGACGATGGACATTGCCGCGCCGGTCAATGGCTGACGCGTCTCGACGGAAGACGCCTGCGCATGCGTCCCGCAGAACGCCGCCAGCAATATGATCGCACCTTGAACACGCATGACCGACAGCCCCAAAGTCCCCGCCTATCCTGCCGCCCGCGTGGTTTACGATGGCTTGCCGGAAACGGTAACATTTTAGCGATTAACAAATCGGTGACCCGCCCTTCTCCTCCCTGCGAAGCCTGGTGGAGGGGTCACGGCTGTTGCTCTCGGCGAGCCCGCGCTATAGCAACGCTGAGGCAAAAATCCGGAAGCATGCAGTGGCGGAAATCCTGAAGACCGGCGAGGCGTTTGCACGCGCACTGGCGCTGCTCGAAGCCGGCGAGGTCGTCGCCATCCCCACCGAGACCGTCTATGGCCTCGCCGGCGACGCCACCAACGGCCAGGCTGTCGCCCGCATTTTCGAAGCGAAGGGCCGGCCCCGCTTCAACCCCTTGATCGCGCACGTCTCCGGCCTCGCCATGGCGCGCGGGATCGCCGATTTCGACCCGCTTTCACAAAAGCTCGCCGAAGCCTTCTGGCCCGGCCCGCTGACGCTGGTGCTGCCGCTCGCGCGCGGCGCGAAAATCCATCCGCTGGTCACCGCCGGCCTCGACACGATCGCGCTGCGCATGCCGCAGGGCTTCGGCGCCGAACTCATCGCGCGTTTTGGTCGCCCGCTCGCCGCGCCCAGTGCCAATTCCTCGGGCCGCATCACCTCGACCACGGCTGAAGCGGTCGAGGCCGATCTCGGCGGCAGGATCAAGCTGATCGTCGATGGCGGCCCGACCCTGGTCGGGCTGGAATCGACCATCGTCAAGGTCGATGGCAGCGAGTTGCGGCTGCTGCGCCCCGGCGGCATCGCGGCGGAGGTCATCGAGGCGGCCGCCGGCCAGGAACTGCTCAGGGGCGGACCGCCCGGCATCCAGGCGCCCGGCATGCTCGCCTCGCACTATGCGCCGCGCGCCGCCGTGCGCGTCGGCGCAACGGACGTTGAGCCCGGGGAGGCGTTGCTCGCTTTCGGCCCGCAGCGCGCGGATCGGGCAGGGCAGGCGGTCGCCATGCTCAATCTCTCGCCCTCCGGCGACCTTCGCGAGGCCGCGGCCAATCTCTTCTCCCATATGCAGCGTCTCGACCGCAGCGGCGCGAAAACCATCGCCGTGGAGCCCATTCCCGAGACCGGACTCGGCGAAGCCATCAACGATCGGCTCTCCCGCGCGGCCGCCCCGCGCGATCATCCAGTGGGCAATGCATGACCTCCATCGATCCCGCCTTGCTCGACCGTTTTGCGGCAATCGTCGGCGAGGCCCATGCCTTGCGCGCCGAGGCCGATATCTCGCCCCATATGCATGAACCGCGCGCTCTCTGGGTCGGGTGCTCGCCGCTTGTGCTTCGGCCGGGCAGCGTCGAGGAGGTCAGCCGCATCATGACGCTCGCCACCGAGACCACGACGCCGATCGTGCCGCAGGGCGGCAACACCGGCCTCGTCGGCGGCCAGGTGCCGCATCGAACCGGCAACGAGATCGTCGTGTCGCTGTCCCGGCTGAACCGGGTGCGCGAGATCGACCCGCTGTCGAACACGGTCACCGCCGAAGCCGGCGTCGTTCTCGAAGCGCTGCACCGCGCCGTCGACGCCGCCGACCGCATGTTCCCGCTGTCGTTGGCCTCGCAGGGTTCCTGCGAGATAGGCGGCAATCTTTCTTCCAACGCCGGCGGCACCGCGGTACTCGCCTATGGCAATTCGCGCGAACTCTGCCTCGGTGTCGAGGTGGTGTTGCCGACCGGCGAGGTGCTCGACGACCTGCGCAAGTTGAAGAAGGACAACACCGGCTACGATTTGAAGAACCTCTTCGTCGGCGCCGAAGGCACACTCGGCATCATCACCGCCGCCGTGCTGAAGATTTTTCCAAAGCCGCGCGGCCGCGAGGTCGGCTGGGCGGGCGTTGCCTCGCCGGCAGCCGCGCTTGCGCTGTTCGGCTTGGCGTCCGAACTCGGCGGCAGCAACCTGACGGCCTTCGAACTGATCGGCAAGACTCCGCTCGATTTCTCGCTGAAATTCACCCGGAATGCCGTGCCGCCGCTCGCCGGCGACTGGCCATGGCATGTACTGGTCGAGATTTCGTCGGGCCGCTCGCAGGAGGATGCCCGCGCCCTGATCGAGGCCATCCTCACCGAGGGTTTCGAGAAGGGCTTCGCCGGCGACGCCGCGATCGCCGAGAGCCTCGCCCATGCCAACGCCTTCTGGGCGCTGCGCGAAAACGTCTCGGAGGCGCAGAAGCCGGAAGGCGCCTCGATCAAGCACGACATCTCCGTCCCGATCGCCTTGATGCCGGATTTCATCGCCCGCGCCGCGCTCGCGGTGGAAGGCGTCAGCCCCGGCGCCCGCGTCGCCTGCTTCGGCCACATGGGCGACGGCAATCTGCACTATAATGTCTCGCAGCCGGTGGGCGCCGATCCGCAAGCCTTCCTCGCGCTCTACCGAGACATGAACAAGGCGGTGCACGACATCGTTCGCGACCTCGACGGCTCGATTTCGGCCGAGCACGGCATCGGCCAGTTGAAGCGGGACGAGTTGCTGGCCACCGCGCCTCCGGTCGGCATCGATCTGATGCGAAAGGTCAAGGCGGCCTTCGACCCGGCCGGCATCATGAATCCCGGAAAGCTGCTCTAAGCAATTCCAGGAAAAGTGGGCACCGGTTTTCCGTCCGGAATTGCGAGAAGGAAAAAAGCAATTCCAGGGAAAAGTGGGCACCGGTTTTTCGTCCGGAATTGCGAGAACGAAACCCGCCGTAAACGAAGCCTACCAACTCCTTGCAGCAGGTGGATTCCGATAACCATTCCGCAGATCAGCAAAATTTAACCGACTTTTTTAAGCGGGCCGGAAAGGGTCCGCCGCTACTGTCGTTCCCATAAGGCGAGACCGGAAAACCGGTCCGTGGGAGACCGGAAAACCGGCTCTCAGGAGAGACAGGAAGGCTACAACATGAACACCGGACTGATGCCAGTCTGGGCCGGCCGCAACATGCGGCTCGACCCGTGCCGTCTGCCCCAGATCGTGAGCTACGCGACGTGTGACGATTTTGGCGACGTGACCTTTACCATCGATCATCGCGGCGCGATCGTGAAGCGTATCCTGCAGATGAGCGGCCTGCCGGCGACGGTGGTGCTGCCGGCGAACGCCTTCCGCGGCGTCGCCGCGCGCGCCATGGAGGATCCCGAGGGCAACGTCACGGTGACGCTAGAACTGCTTCACAACGATCCGATGCTGTCGGTGCCGCTGCTCGTCGCCGACAATCTTGAAGACGTTGCCGCCGACTGGCGCAGCTGGGCCGACGCCTACCGCCTGCCGATGCTTCTCATCGAGGCCGACGGGGTCGCCCGCACGCTCGAGGAATCGCTGGGCGCCGCCATCAAGGCGCTGCCGCCCCAGGAGCGCCGCAAGCGCCGCGTGACGCCGCAGCGCCGCCCACGCTTCCTGATGCGCAGGAAGCCCGGCAATCTCGGCCTGCGTCTGGTCATCAACGGCGACGAGATCATCGCGCGCGAGTGAACCACAACACATCCTCGCACTCGTAGCCGCCATGCGAACGATCGTCGTCACGGTAAGCCGGGTTGCACGCTTTCGTTTTTAACGGCGCGCGCCTACCTCTTCCTCGTCATGAAGGCCTCAAGCGCCGCGCGGGCCTCGGTGGACTTCAGTCGCTCCTGGAAGAGGTCCTTCTCCTCGCGCATGCGGGCGAGAAGCGGTTCGCGCGAGCCGAGCATGAGGTCGCGGGATATTTTCAGCGCTTCCGGCGGCTTTGAGGCAATCAGGTTCGCCGCTTCCATCACCGCCAATTCCAGCCGGTCTTCCTCGACGACGGCGTAGATCAGGCCGGCCTCCCTGGCACGATCGGCTGAAAACCCTTCGCCGAGGCCGAGCAGCGCAAATGCCTGCTGGCGGCCGAGGACGGCGGGCAAAAGCAGGCTTGAGCCGGCTTCCGGAACCAGGCCGAGATCGACGAAAGGTGTGCGGAAGAGCGTGCGCGGCGTGGCGAAGGTCAGGTCGCAATGCAGATTAAGCGTCGTGCCGATGCCGACCGCGATGCCGTCGACGCCCGAGACGATCGGTTTGCGGGACGCGGCGAGCGCAAGCAGGAAATCCCAGACCTCCATGCCGCCCTCACCGCCGGCGGCGAGGGCCATGAAGTCGTTGAGATCGTTGCCGGCCGAGAAAGCACCCGGGACGCCGAGGAAGACGTGAACGCGGATGGCGGGATCGGCGTCGCCGCGCCCGAGCGCCTCGGCCATTGCGGCGTACATGGCGCGGGTGAGTGCGTTTTTCTTGGCCGGGCGATTCATGCGGATCACCTGGACGGGTCCGCTGCGCTCGACGAGGATATGCTCCGACATCCGCTCCCCTTTGCCTCCGGCTAGGCCGTGACGAGACCCTTGCCGGCCGCGAGCAGACCTTCGCCGCCGTTGCAGACCTGGTCACGCAACGACGCCGTCTCGCCCACCATGTTTTCGGCGAAGAAACGGCAAAGCGCTATGCGTGCGGGATCGCGGCCGGCCAGAGCCGCGCGTGCCAAAAAGGCGCCGCCGGCGGCAAGGGCGAAGAGACGCAGATAGGGCGTGGCGCCGGCCAGCGCCTTGTCTGTCTCGCCGGACGCCAGCATCGCCTGCAGGTGGCGCGTCGCTGCCGCCATGTCGTCGATCGCCCGCTCCATGCGCTCGGCGGAGCGGGCGAAGCCGTCGAGATTGGATTCGCGCAGCGCGGCAACCGTCTCAGAAAGCTCGGCAATGTAGCCGTGGACATGGTCTCCGCCGGACTGCGGCAGCTTGCGGGTGACGAGGTCGATCGCCTGGATGCCGTTGGTGCCCTCGTAGATCGAGGCGATGCGGGCATCGCGGTAGAGGGCGGCGGCACCCGTTTCCTCGATATAGCCCATGCCGCCATGCACCTGGATGCCGAGCGACGCGACCTCGCTGCCAATGTCGGTCGAAAAGGCTTTCGCGACCGGTGTGAGCAGATTGGCGCGCTCCTGCCAGTGGGACTTTTCGCTGCCTTCCGAGACGCGCGCCATGTCGATGGCGTGGGCGCAGGAGTAGGCGATGGCGCGGGCAGTGCGCGTCAGCGCCTGCATGGTGAGCAGCATGCGCTGCACATCGGGGTGGTGAATGATTGGCGCCATGCCGTCGCCCGACCAACCGGACGCCTTGCCCTGGCGGCGCTCGTTGGCGAAGCGAAGCGCCTTCTGGAACGCGGCCTCGGCAATGCCGACGCCTTCGAGGCCAATGGCGAGGCGGGCATTGTTCATCATGGTGAACATGCAGGCGAGGCCTTTGTTCTCCTCTCCGACAAGCCAGCCGACCGCGCCCTTCTCCTCGCCGGCGACGAAACCGTCGCCATAGATCATGGTGCAGGTGGGCGAGCCGTGGATGCCGAGCTTCTCCTCGATCGAGGCGCAGAAAACATCGTTGCGGCGTCCGAGCGAACCATCGCCGTTCACCAGGAATTTCGGCACCAGGAAAAGCGAGATGCCGCGCGTGCCCGCCGGCGCTTCCGGCAGCCGCGCCAGCACCAGATGCACGATGTTGTCGGTGAAATCCTGCTCGCCATAGGTGATGAATATCTTCTGGCCAAAGATGCGATAGGAGCCGTCGGGAGCACGTTCGGCGCGCGCGCTGAGCGCGTTGAGGTCCGAGCCCGCCTGCGGCTCGGTGAGGTTCATCGTGCCGGTCCACTCGCCGGAGACGAGCTTTGCCAGATAGGTCTGCTTCAGCTCTTCGGATGCGTGGCTGTCGAGCGCCTCGACCGCACCCATGGTGAGCGTCGGGCAGAGCGCGAATGCCATGGCGGCCGAGTTCCACATCTCCAGCGTGGCGACGGAGAGCATGGTCGGCAGCCCCTGACCGCCGAATCTTTCCGGACCGGTGAGCGCGTTCCAACCGCCATCCGTCCAGCGACGGTAAAGATCCTTCCAGCCGGGGGGCGTCGTCACGGACGCGTCGCGCAGCAAGGCGCCGTGCTCGTCTCCCGCCCTGCCGAGAGGTGCGATTTCATCGCTTGCGAAACGCCCGGCCTCGACAAGGATGGCGTCGGCAAGGTCGACCGAAAGATCACCCAGCCTGCCGGCTTCGACGGCGGATCGCAGCCCCGCGACCTCTTTCAACGTGAATGCGATTTCCTCGACGGGCGCGCGATACATGTTCGCCTCTCCTCAAGCGTGTGGCCGGTCCCATCGCCTCATTTGCGTCCACGTAGGAGTCCAGCCTGAGCTTGAACTGCAAAGCCCCGGACGGTACCTCATTACGATCTAGGGAATCGGCAAGCATGTTGGCAAGACCGGAAACCCGCCGCTGCATCGAATGTGGGCTGCCCTACGGCGCGGTCGGCTTCTGGTGCCATCATGGCGACATGGAGGAAGGACCAGCCTACTGGTCGGATCGCGGCATATTGTGCTCGCCGAAGTGCTCGCTGGCGCATTTCCGCCGGCGCGAGGCCGAAGGCTCGTTAACCGTGGCGCCGGCGCGCGATCCTTTTGCGCTTGATCCCGACACGGAGCGCAGGTGATAATCGCGGCGTCGGCGGGAGATGTTTGTTGCACGCAAACTGATGGCCATTCCCTCAAGATGAGGACTTCAAGGATGGCAGGTCAGCAGCAAGGGAGAACATTGCCCCAACCGGTCAACCTTCTTGCCCGCATGGCCATGGTCGTTATCGGCGCCGCCCTTCTGGGCGCAGCGACGAGCGTTGTCGGCGCCGCCCATGGTTCGGACTTCTCCGAGCCGTGGAAGCGCACGGACCGCGCGCTGGTCATCGACGCCTATGAATACAACCCGATCGACTGGCAGAAACTGGCAGGCCACAAACGAGTCGTCGGCTTCATCAACAAGGGCTCCGACGGCGTCTCGCCGCCTTATGCGTGCAAGGGCAACGAGACGGAGGTGCGGCTCTGCAAGGCGCTGTGGAAGCGGCATGCCGTGGCGCGCGAGCTTTTCCATACGCGCAGGACGGTGGCCAAGGCGCTCGGCCTGAAATGGGGCGCCTATCATCTCGGGCGGCCCGGCAACCCGATCGACCAAGCCAACAATTTCATCGACTTCGCCGAACCCGCGCCGGACGATCTGATCGCGCTGGACATCGAGGAGAACGATCCCGGGAAGTGGATGTCTCTGGAGGATGCCGAGACTTTCGCGCGGCATATCCACACGCGGCTCGGCCGCTGGCCGGTTCTCTACACCAATGGCAGCACGGCCCTGCATATCGCCGAGAATCGCGAACGCTACAGCCTGCTGTCGCGCCTGCCGCTCTGGTATGCACGCTACAAGCCGGCGATCGGGCTGCATTTCCCCAAGGGCCATTGGCAGACCTACACGCTGTGGCAGTTCTCGGCCGGGGCAAACTGCGATGCGCGCTCCTGCCCCTACAGGGTGCCGGGAACACCGCTCGACATCGACGTCAACGTCGCCTCGATGAGCGCAAGCGAGCTGCGCGCCGAGTGGCCGTTCGGTGGGCTGGTCGATGCGACGCCCGACACAGTGGCGGCGGCCGAAAGCGTGCCGCTGCCTGTCCTTCGCCGCACTGCGCTCGAAGGCGGCGACGTGAGCCTGCAATATGCGGTGGTCGAAAACGGCGATGAGCAGCCTGTCATCGCCGAAGCCGTGCTGGCGGCAGTGAAAGCAAAAAGCCAGCAGATCGAGGCGGCCTTCGCTCCAGCCGAACGGGGTGGCGTGGAGACGGCAGCCTTCAAGGCATTCGACAAGCTCGCCGATGCGGAAAAGGTGCCGCTGCCGATCTGGCGCCGGACCGCGCTCAAGGGCGGCGACGTGACGTTGCGTTTCGTGGCCGTCGAGGAGGAGAAGGACGACGCAGGCTCTGCGTCGGTGCTGCCCGTCACGGCCTTCGCGGATGCCTCCATCGGAGAAGCGACGGAGATGCCGCCCATGGAATTCGTCAGCCATGTGCGCGTAGCCAGGAGGACGCAGAGCGGCTTGCCGACCGGCCCCGAAGCATCAAACATCTCGTTGGCGGCCATGGACGACCCCCGGCCCATCGTTGCAGCGTCGCACTTCTCGCGCTACGATCTGCCGGTGTTCCTGCTGAAAAAACTCGACGGGACCGACGAAGCGCGCTGACGCGGCAAACTTATCGATTTTCTTCCCGCTCGACCGCGCGCCAGCCTATGTCGCGGCGGCAGAAACCTTCCGGCCAGTCGATGCGGTCGACTGCCTCATAGGCTAGACGCTGCGCCTCCACGACCGTCGCGGCGGCCGCGGTGACGTTGAGCACGCGCCCGCCATTGGCGACGATGTTCCCGTCGCGCTCTGCGGTGCCGGCATGGAAAATCTCGACGCCATCCGAGGCGGCTTCGTCGAGCCCGCGGATGACCGAACCTTTCGCCGGTGCGCCCGGATAGCCCTTCGCTGCCATGACGACGGTCAGCGCCGCTTCGTCGCGCCAGCGCGCCGACATGTGCGCAAGCTGGCCGTCGGCGGCGGCTTCGAGCAGGACGAGCAGATCGTCCTTCAGCCGCATCATCAGCACCTGGCACTCCGGGTCGCCGAAGCGGGTGTTGTATTCGATGAGCTTCGGGCCGGCGGCGGTGATCATCAGCCCGGCGAAGAGCACGCCCGAAAACGGCGCGCCGATCTCGGCCATGCCCAGCATGGTCGGCTCGACGATTTCCGTCATCGTGCGCTGGACCATCGCCTGCGTCATCACCGGCGCCGGCGAATAGGCGCCCATGCCGCCTGTGTTGGGTCCGGTATCGCCGTCGCCGACGCGCTTGTGGTCCTGCGCCGTGCCGAAGGGCAAGGCCGTCCGGCCATCGCAGAGGCAGAAGAAGCTCGCCTCCTCGCCGGTCAGGAATTCCTCCACCACGACTTCGGCGCCGGCGCTGCCGAAGGCGCCGCTGAAGCAGTCGTCGATCGCGGAAAACGCCTCGGTCTCGGTCATGGCGACCGTCACGCCCTTGCCGGCGGCGAGGCCGTCGGCCTTGACGACGATCGGTGCGCCCTGGTCGCGGACATAGGCCTTCGCGGCATCGGCGGCGGTGAAGCGGCCGAACGCGGCGGTCGGGATGTTCTGGCGCGCGCAAAGCTCCTTGGTGAAGCTCTTCGAGCCCTCGAGCCGAGCGGCCGCCTTCGACGGGCCGAATACCTTTATGCCGGCCTGACGCAGATCGTCGGCGATCCCGGCGACCAGTGGCGCTTCGGGCCCGACGACGACGAGGTCGATCTTCTTTTCCTGGCAAAATGTGGCGATGGCGGCATGATCGGCAATGTCGAGTGCGGCCAGTTCGGCGTCACGGGCGATGCCCGGATTGCCGGGCGCGGCATAGAGCCTGGTCAGGAGCGGTGAAGCGGCGATTTTCCACGCCAGTGCGTGCTCGCGCCCGCCCGAGCCGATGAGAAGAACGTTCATGTCGCAAGCACCTGCCTCTGAAAGCCGTCGGTTTCCGGTATGGCGGCCAGCCCGGCGGGTCAAGCGCTGCTTCGGCTTGCCCACGGCAATCCCTTGACGCCCGGCGGCCCGACTGCCACTCACGGCCATGGACGAAATTCAGTCGAAAGCGGCGCAGGGCCGCGTCGCCGATGCGCCGAGCGGGCATTGGGTCTATCGCGTCGTGCCGCGCAATCTATGGCCCTATGCGCAGCTGGCGCGCTGGGACCGGCCGATCGGCTGGCAGCTTCTGCTGTGGCCATGCTGGTGGTCGGCAGCGCTCGCGGCAAGCGCCTATGCACGCCCAGGAGACAGTTTTTTGTCGCTGATGCCGTCGCTCTGGCATCTGGTGCTGTTCCTGGTCGGCGCGGTGGCGATGCGCGGCGCCGGCTGCACCTACAACGATCTGGTCGACGCCGACATAGACGAGAAGGTCGAGCGCACCCGCTCGCGGCCGCTGCCGTCCGGTCAGGTGACGACGCGCCAGGCATGGGGCTTCCTCGTGCTGCAGGCGCTGGCCGGGCTCGTCGTGCTCGTCCAGTTCAACGGCTTCGCCATCGGACTCGGCATTGCATCGCTGATCGTGGTCGCGGTCTATCCGTTCATGAAGCGCTTCACCAACTGGCCGCAACTCGTGCTCGGCCTTGCCTTTTCCTGGGGCGCGCTGATGGGCTGGGCGGTGGAATTCGCCGACCTGGCGCGGCCGGCGGTGCTGCTCTATCTCGGCTCGATCTTCTGGGTGATCGGCTACGACACGATCTATGCGCACCAGGACAAGGAGGACGACGCGCTGGTCGGCGTGAAGTCCACCGCGCGTCTGTTCGGCGACTCGACGAAATCCTGGCTGATCGGCCTGTATGCCGGGGCGCTGATCCTGATGACGAGTTCGTTCACCGCCGCGCAGGTTCCGATGCCCGCCATGGCGGGACTGCTCGCGGCCGGCGCGCATATGGCGCGCCAGATCTTCGTCCTCGACATAGACGACCCCGACCAGTGCCTGCGGCTGTTCAAGTCGAACAATGTGGTCGGCTGGCTGATCTTCCTCGGGCTGATCGGCGGTGGCGTGTGGACCGCCCTGAAGCCCTTGATTTAGGCGTTCCCACCCGCCCGCATCGTCATCCTCAGGCTTGTCCCGAGGGTGGCGGCGCTGAGCGCAACCTACGGATAAAGCCGCGTCTTCTCCCAACCGCCCTCGCTGGTCCGCGAAAACACAACCCGATCGTGCAGTCTGAACGGGCGGTCGTGCCAGAATTCGATTGTTTGCGGCACGATGCGAAACCCCGACCAGTGTTTCGGCCGCGGTATCTCGCCGATCGCATATTTCGCCGTGTATTCCGCTACCGCCTTCTCAAGCGCGAAGCGGCTCTCCAGCGGCCGCGACTGCTTGGAGGCCCAGGCGCCGATGCGGCTGCCGCGCGGACGGGTCGCGAAATAGTCGTCGGCCTCGGCATCGCTCACCACCTCGACCGGGCCGCGCACCCTGACCTGCCGGCGCAGGCTCTTCCAGTGGAAGCACATGGCGGCCTTCATCGAGGAGAGGATTTCGCGCCCCTTGGCGCTGTCGAAATTGGTGTAGAAGACAAAACCCGCTTCGTCGAAGCCCTTGAGCAATACCATGCGCACGTCGGGCATGCCGTCCTCGTCGACGGTCGCCAGCGCCACCCCGTTCGGATCGTTGGGTTCGCTTCCGGCGGCGTCGTCGAGCCATGCGGCGAACAGCCGAAACGGCTCGGCAGCCTCGGTGAAGTCACCACTCGTTAACTCTGTATCGGTCATAATTTAACTTCTGGGCCCATCTGTTTGCGGGGAGAATGCCGATTGTTGCGCGCCGCGCAAGCCGATCAGCCGTCGATTTTCGATGGTCCTGTCGCGCGTGCGTTGCGTGCCGCGGGCCTCGCCTGGGCTTGCGCGCTGCTGTCCGCCTGCGGTTCGGGCGGCTTCAGCCTCGAGAAGGCCGAGGTCGATCGCACCTTCTACACCAGCAACGTCTCCGCCCCCCGCACTCCGGAAGAGATCGAGCGGCACTCGGACGAGGTGACGATCCGCAACGCCGTGACCTCCGCCGATGTCGAAACGCTCGCCGGCGCGCCGCTGCCCTGGGCGAATGTCGTGACCGGCGCGCGCGGGCAGGTCACGACAATCGTCGAAACCAAAGGCAAGGGCACGCCCTGCCGCAGTTTCAGCGCCACCCGCGAGAGCTTCGACGGGGTGGGCATGTTCAGGGGCAAGGCCTGCATGGTCGTCTCCGGCGTCTGGCGCATGGAGAGTTTCGAGGCGCTTTGATGCCGTTATTCGTCGGGACTGGAATTTCTTCCTAGTCGAACGCATATATCAAGGCGACCGAACCCCCTATAGTTGCAGCCAGAGACCAAGAAATCGCAGGCGGAAATATGCGCGATCCCTATGAGGTGCTGGGCGTTGGCAAGAACGCTTCGGCCAAGGAGATAAAGGCGGCTTACCGCAAGCTCGCCAAGAAACATCATCCCGACCAGAATCCCGGTGATTCCCAGGCCAAGGATCGCTTTGCCGCGGCCAACCAGGCCTATGAGATCATCGGCGACGAGAAGCAACGTGCCGCCTTCGACCGCGGCGAGATCGACGCCGCCGGCAAGCCGCGTTTCGAGGGTTTCCACCCCGGCGCGGGCGGCGATCCATTCGCCGGGTTCCGCCGCCAGCAGAGCGGCGGCCCGGGCGGTGCGCACTTCGAGTTCCACAGCACCGGCGGCGATCCGTTCGGCGGCGGCGCCGGTGACATCTTCTCCGAACTGTTCGGCCAGGCCCGCTCGCAGCGTGGCGGCGCCCGTCGCGCGCCTCCCGGCCGCGACGTCAACGTCACCCTCGACATCACCGTCGAGGAGGCCGCCACCGCCCCCAAGGTCACCGCCATGTTCCCCGACGGGCGCAAGATCGCGGTCAAGCTGCCGGCCTATGTCGAGGACGGCCAGACGATCCGGCTGAAAGGGCAGGGGGAGCCGGGTTTCGGCGAGCCCGGCGACGCGCTGGTCAAGATTCGCCTGCGCCGTCATCCGCGCTACCGCGTCGAGGGACGCGACCTGCATGCCGACCTGCCGGTTCCGCTGAAGGATGCCGTTCTGGGCGCAAAGCTTGCAGTAGAGACGCCGACCGGCCGCGTCGCCGTCAACGTGCCGGCTTGGTCGAGTTCCGACAAGGTGTTGAGGCTCAAGGGCCGCGGTCTTCCCGAAAAAACGGGCGGACACGGCAATCTGTACGCCCATGTCCGCGTCATGCTGCCGGAAGGCGGCGATCCGGAGCTGGAATCGCTGATGCGCAGGGCCGATAGACAGTAGGCAGTAGGGATGAAGGAGAGGGGATAGGGAGCAGCACCAGGCGCGGCGTAGTCATGTGGAGACGCCAACTTGCCTACTGCCCGGGCTACTGCCCGTTACCTATTGCCCACTGCCGACTGCCTGTGCGATAGGGCGGGCCATCGTTAACTCTATGCGGAGAGCGCTCATATGGCGGGTGGTCAGGGCCTGATGGCCGGCAAGAAGGGCCTGATCCTTGGCTTGGCCAACAATCGCTCGATCGCCTGGGGGATTGCCAAGGCCTGCGCCGACCAGGGTGCCGAACTGGCTTTCACCTATCAGGGCGATGCGCTGAGGAAACGTGTCGAGCCGCTTGCGGCCGAACTCGGCGCACTGGTTGTTGGTCATTGCGATGTCACCGAAATGGCGACCGTCGATGCCTGCTTTGCCAGGGTTGAAAAGGAATGGGGCAGGCTCGATTTCCTCGTCCACGCCATCGGCTTTTCCGACAAGGACGAATTGACCGGCCGCTACGTCGACACCAGCCACGACAACTTCCTGCGCACCATGGACATCTCGGTCTATTCCTTCACGGCGCTCGCCCGGCGCGCCGAGAAGCTGATGACGGATGGCGGCTCGATGCTCACCATGACCTATTATGGCGCCGAAAAGGTGATGCCGAACTACAACGTCATGGGCGTCGCCAAGGCGGCGCTGGAGGCGAGCGTGAAATATCTCGCCGTCGACCTCGGCCCGCAGAACATCCGCGTCAACGCCGTTTCGGCTGGTCCGATCAAGACGCTTGCCGCATCGGGCATCGGCGATTTCCGCTACATCCTGAAATGGAACGAATACAACGCGCCGCTGCGCCGTACGGTGTCGATCGAGGAGGTAGGCGATGCCGCCCTTTACCTCCTGTCGCATCTTTCCCGCGGCGTCACCGGCGAGGTGCATCACGTCGATTCCGGCTATCACGCCATCGGCATGAAGGCGGTGGACGCCCCTGACATCGCGACGGTCAAGGATTGACGCAGCCGCCAGCACGACAGTCCGGCCGCATGCCCCCGCTCTGTTATTTCGTCAGGCACGGCCAGACCGCCTGGAATGCGGAATTCCGCTTGCAGGGACAGGCCGACACCGACATGACCGATTTCGGCCGCAGCCAGGCCATGCGCAACGGCAGGCGTCTGGCCGAACTGGTCGAGAATCCGCACGATTTCGACTTTGTCGCCAGCCCTCTGAGGCGCACCCGCGAGACAATGGAACTGATCCGCGCCGAGATGGGCCTGCCGCCGCAAGCCTACCGCACGGAGCCGCGCCTGATGGAAGTCCATTTCGGCGACTGGCAGGGTTTCACCTACCCCGAACTGGAAGAGAAGCAACCGGGCTGCACGGCAGCGCGCTTCCAGAACAAATGGGGTTTTGTGGCTCCCGGCTCAGGCGGGGAGAGCTACCAGATGCTGCTCGACCGGGTGAAACCCTGGTTCGAAGCGCTGGAGCGGCCGACCATCTGCGTCACGCATGGCGGCGTGATCCGCGCTCTGATCAGGCTGATCGAGGAGAGGCCTGCCGAGGAGGCGGCCGCGTTGGAGATAGTGCAGGACCGCGTGCTGCGGTTCGATGGAACGAGGCTGAAGTGGCTGTAGCGCTTCCAGGCGCTATTCCGGCAGTTGCATGTCGGTGATCATGTTCTGGTCGCCGATCTTGTCGTAGGCGAGCAGCACCACCATCCCTTCCTGGATGGCGTCGACGTCGAATTCGCCGGGCAGCTTGTAGGAATTGCCGTTTTCCAGCGTGATGGTCAGCTTGTCCCTGTCGACCGCCTTGACCTTGCCTTCCGCCTCGGCCGCGAAGGCGCCGGCGATCGTCGAAAGCATCAATGCAGCCGCAAGGGCGCCAGTCAGGCTACGCATGTTGAACCTCTTGTTATTTTTGCTTTGTCCGGGCGAACCGGTCCCCGGCGCGAAGCAGAGCAGAAACACCCTGAATGTGTCAAAACTTTAGGCCGGTTTTGCACCATCTTATTTCCCGGCTTCCCGATTTCGGCCGCCGCGGCGAGGATTAAGCCGCTCGGGTATCCGTTCGATGACGCCGGATAGGGGCTGCGGGGCGCAGGCGCTACAGGCAGGTCGGTTTCCTCGGCCGGCAAGGATGTTCGCCGTTTGACCGGCGTGAGAATCGCCAATAGAAGGCTGCCGTTGCCGGCAAGCCATGCCGGTCGGGGCCAGTTCCTATGTCTCACAATACGTTCGGCCACCTTTTTCGGGTCACGACCTGGGGCGAAAGCCACGGCGCCGCGCTCGGCTGTGTGGTCGACGGCTGCCCGCCCGGTATCCGCTTCACGCAGGCCGACATCCAGCTCGAGCTCGACCGCCGCCGGCCCGGTCAGTCGCGCTTCGTCACCCAGCGCCGCGAACCCGACGAGGTGAAGATCCTGTCCGGCATAGTTGAGGATGGCGACGAACTCGTCACTACCGGAACGCCTGTTTCCATGCTGATCGAGAATGTCGACCAGCGCTCGAAGGATTATGGCGAGATTGCCAGGCAATATCGCCCCGGTCATGCCGACTACGCCTACGAGATGAAATACGGCATCCGCGACCATCGCGGCGGCGGCCGCTCCTCCGCGCGCGAAACCGCCGCCCGCGTCGCTGCCGGCGCGCTGGCGCGGAAGGTCGTTCCGGGCATGGTGGTACGCGGCGCGCTCGTCTCCATCGGCGAGAAATCGATCGACCGCGCCAATTGGAACTGGAATTTCGTCGGCGATCCCGAAAATCCCTTCTTCACGCCCGACCCGGCCTCGGTTCCCATGTTTGCCGACTATCTGGACGGCATCCGCAAGGCCGGCAATTCCGTCGGCGCGGTGATCGAGATTGTCGCCGAGGGCGTCCCGCCTGGCCTCGGCGCGCCGATCTACGCCAAGCTCGACCAGGATATCGCCTCCGGCCTGATGTCGATCAATGCCGTCAAGGGCGTCGAGATCGGCAACGGCTTCGAGGCGGCGAAAATCACCGGCGACCGCAACGCCGACGAGATGCGCATGGGCAATGACGGCAAGCCCGTCTTCCTGTCCAACAATGCCGGCGGCATCCTCGGCGGCATCTCGACCGGCCAGGACGTCGTCGCCCGCTTCGCCGTGAAACCCACGTCCTCTATCCTCACGCCACGCCGCTCGATCGACCGTGACGGCAACGACGTCGACATCATAACCAAAGGCCGCCACGACCCCTGCGTCGGCATCCGCGCCGTGCCGATCGGCGAGGCGATGGTTGCCTGCGCCATCGCCGACCATTATCTGCGGCACCGAGGACAAACTGGAAGAGCGAGTAGTGAATAGCGATTAGGGGTTGGTCCGAACCGTACCCTCTATTCGCTACTCCCTGTTCGCTACTCCCTGGCGAGTGAAACGAGCACCCCATGCCCTACGATCAGAAAAATGTCGTCGAAGCCATCCGGGCCTTCGAGCGTGGCGAAATCGTCGTCGTCATGGACGATGACGGACGCGAGAACGAGGGCGACCTCATCGTCGCCGCCGTCCACTGCACGCCCGAGAAGATGGCCTTCATCGTGCGCCATACTTCCGGGATCGTCTGCGCACCGATGACGCGCGCCGACGCCAGGCGGCTGAACCTCGCGCCGATGGTGGCCGACAATGATTCGGCCCACACCACCGCCTTCACCGTCAGCGTGGATTTCAAGCACGGTACCACGACCGGCATTTCGGCCGACGACCGCACGTTGACCGTGCGCAATCTCGCCAATGGCAATGTCGGCGCTTCCGATTTCACCCGGCCCGGCCACATCTTCCCGCTGATCGCGCGCGAGGGCGGCGTGCTGATGCGCTCCGGCCATACGGAAGCCGCGGTCGACCTCTGCAAGCTCGCCGGCCTGCCCGAGGTCGGCGTGATCTGCGAGTTGGTCAATGACGACGGCGCCGTCAAGCGCGGCCCGCAGGTCATCGCCTTCGCCGAGGAACATGGGCTGAAGCGCGTGTCGGTCGCCGATCTCATCGCCTACCGCCAGCGACAGGAAACGCTGATCGAGCGCGTCGAATGCTCCGACATCGAAACATCTGGCGGCAAGGCCAAGGCTTACACCTATACCTTGCCCTGGGATGCCATGGAGCACCTCGCCGTGGTGTTCGGCGACATCCGCGACGGCGTCGACGTACCGGTCAGGCTGCACCCCGAGGACGTGGCCCGCGACGTCTTCGGCGTCAGCCACCGCCTCGACGACATCATGAAGTCGATGGGGGACGCCGGACGAGGCGTCATCGTCTATCTGCGGGAAGGGTCGGTCGGCGTCGGCCACAAGGACCGCAACCGCCCGACCCGGGACGGCGAGGGCCACGAAGAGGGGCGTCGGCGCGAAAGCGAATGGCGCGAGATCGGCCTCGGCGCGCAGATACTGAAGGATCTCGGCATTACATCGATCCGGCTCATCGCCTCGCGCGAACGCCACTATGTCGGCCTTGAAGGCTTCGGCATCAGGATCGTCAGCACCGACATCATCTGAGAGCGTCGGGCCAAGCCAGGGCCAAAACGGCCCTGCTTGCGCTATAGTCGCCCCAAGGCAGATTCGGGGGCGATTCGGCATGTGGGATTTTGAGATCGGCAGGACGTTCGGCATCGTCATCCGCACCTGGCCTTTCGTCATCCTGCGCATCGTCGTCTATTTCTCCATCACGGTCGCCTATGTCGTCTCGACCGGCGCGGGCGCCGGGGTCGGTTACGGCGTCGGCCATGTTTGGGGCGGGGACGGACCCTTCACCTTCGCCATGTGGGGCGCCATCGCCGGCTTCGGCCTCGTCTCGATGCTTTTCTACTGGCTGCGCGAATACATCCTCTACCTCGTCAAGGCCGGCCATATCGCGGTCATGGTGCATCTGATCGACGGGACCGACGTGCCGGGCGGGCAGGGCCAGGTCGCCTACGCGCAACGTGTCGTGCGCGAGCGTTTCGTCGAGGCCAACGTGCTCTTCGTACTCGACCAACTGGTCAAGGGCGTGGTGCGCGTCATCACCGGCCTGGTCGGCGGCGTCGCCGCCTTCCTGCCGATACCCGGCCTCCAGGGCATCGCGAAATTCGTCAACGCGGTGATCCGCATGTCGCTCACCTATGTCGACGAGATCGTGCTTGCCTACAACATCCGCAGGCAGAGCACCGCCCCCTTCGAGACGGGGCGCCAAGGCGTGATTCTCTACGCGCAGAACGCCAGGACCATGCTCAAGAACGCAGTCTGGCTCACCGTCATGACCTGGATTCTCGGCGTCGTCGTGTTCTTCCTCACGCTCGCGCCCGCCGGCGCCATCCTCTACGCCATGCCGGGGGAACTCGCCGGCTGGGCCTTCGTGCTGGCCATCGTCTTTGCCTGGGCCTTCGTCTCCGCCTTCGTCGAGCCTTTCGTCATCGCCGCGCTCATGCAGGTCTATTTCATGAAAATCGAAGGCCAGACACCCGATCCGGCATGGGACATGCGTCTTTCGGAGACCTCGAAACATTTCCGCGAGTTGAAGGATCGCGCCCTCGCGTCGGTCGGCGGTTCGCGCTGGGGCAGCGTGCCGGAAACCGGCCAAAGTCTGTGAACATCACACCCCGTCACGACGCAAGCGTGGAAAAAATGCCGCCCGGCGCCTATATCGGGTCATGGTTACAAGGCTCTACTCCCATCCGATCTATCTTGAACATCTGACTCCCGGCGGACACCCGGAGCGTCCCGACCGGCTTCGCGCGGTCGAACGCGTGCTGGAAGACGAGAAGTTCGCGACCCTCGACCGGGTGCAGTCACCCGAGGGCGATCCTGCGACCATCCTCTACGCGCATCCGGAAACTTTCGTCGAGAAGGTCAGGCAGGCGATTCCCGAGGAAGGCATAAGAAGCATCGACGGAGACACCTCGGTCAGTCCGAAAAGCTGGCAGGCGGTGCTGACCGCCATCGGTGCCGCCAACGCCGCGGTGGACGACGTGTTTTCCGGCCGCGCCGACAACGTCTTCGTGGCTTCGCGCCCGCCCGGCCATCACGCCGAGAAGACCACCGCGATGGGCTTCTGCCTGTTCAACCATGCCGCCATCGCCGCCCGCCATGCCCAGAAGGCGCATGGCGCAAGCAGGGTCGCCATCGTCGACTGGGACGTCCACCACGGCAACGGCACGCAAGACATCTTCTGGGACGACCCCTCGGTGCTCTATTGCTCCACGCACCAGATGCCGCTCTATCCGGGCACCGGGGCAAAGACCGAGGTCGGCGTCGGCAACATCGTCAACGCGCCGCTCAGCCCGCGCACCGGCAGCGATCTCTTTCGCGACGCCTTCAACTCGCGCGTCCTGCCTGCCATCGACAATTTTCAGCCCGACCTGGTCATCATCTCGGCCGGCTTCGACGCGCATCACCGCGATCCGCTGGCCGAGATCAATTTGACGGAAGACGATTTCGACTGGGCGACGGGCCAGCTGATGGAGCGTGCCACGCGCCACGCTTCCGGCAGGCTCGTCAGCCTGCTCGAAGGCGGCTACGATCTGCAGGGGCTGGCATTCTCGGTCGCCGCCCATGTCGACCGCATGATGAAGGGATGAATGATGGCCGACCAGCCGAACGAAGACATCAAGGCGATGAGTTTCGAGCAGGCGCTGGAGGCGTTGGAGCGCATCGTCGACGACCTCGAGCGCGGTGATGTGCCGCTCGACCAGTCGATCCGCATCTACGAGCGCGGCGAAGCGCTGAAAGCGCATTGCGACCGCCTGCTCAAGGCCGCCGAGGACAAGGTCGAGAAAATCCGCCTCTCGCGCGACGGCAAGCCTGTCGGCACGGAACCGCTCGACGCGGAGTGAGGGCATGACGCTCTGCGGTTGATCCTCGACCACAGCCGTCCCATGTGAAGCTGAACCGACATTGATCCCGGGAGGCACCCATGTGCCGCAACATCAGACAGCTTTTCAACTTCGAGCCGCCTGCCACCGACGACGAGGTGCGCAACGCAGCGCTTCAGTTCGTCCGCAAGGTCAGCGGCACGTCGAAGCCATCACAGCGCAACGCAGAAGCATTCGATCGCGCCGTCGACGCCATCTCCGCAAGCGTGCGCGAATTGATTGAGTCCATGGAAACCACCCAGCCGCCGAAGAACCGTGAGGAAGAGGCCGCGAAGGCCCGCGCCCGCACGCTGATCCGCTTCGCTTGAATTTTCCGCTGCTCGGTCTACCTTAGCCAGACTTAGCTAAGGATAACAGGCATGACCACGGTCAACATGCTGGAAGCCAAGACTTCCCTCTCCAAGCTCGTCGAAGCCGTCGAAAGCGGCGCGGAGAGCGAGATCATTATCGCCCGCAACGGCAAGCCGGCAGCGAAGCTTGTTCCGCTTACCGCGGGGCCGACGAAGAAGCGTCGGCTTGGTCTGCTTGCCGGTAAATATCCGCCAATGGACTTCGAAGCGTTTCAGGCGATGGACGCCGAGATCGAGGCGATGTTTCTCGGTGAGAAAGTCGAGGAGAAGTGAGGCTTCTCCTCGATACGCACGTTGCTATCTGGACGTTGACTGAGCCAAGCCGCATTCCACAACCCATCTTCGAGGCGATAGGCGATACCTCGAACACGGTCAGCGTATCGGCCGTATCCGTTTGGGAAACGGCCATCAAGCACCAGTTGCGGAGGCCTGACAGTCCGCCCTTCTCAGGCTACGAGGCAGTAGGGCATTTCCAGAATGCTGGCTTTATCCTGCTTGACGTCAAATCTTCTCACGCCGCTTTTGTCGAACGCTTGCCTCTTTTGCACGCGGATCCGTTCGACCGGCTCATGGTGGCTCAGGCCGTTATCGAAAACATGCAGTTCGTGACATACGATAGGTTTCTGTCGCGCTATGATGTATCGGTGCTGACTTGGCACTAGTCACGCCTTGCCTGGCACCTCTGTCACCTTCGCCGTCCCCCCTTCTGCATAGTCCGCCGCACGGGCAGCATAGAATCGTTCGGGCGGCGTCCAGCGGTCGGCGATGTTGTTTTCTCCCCATCTGGCAAGCGCCTGCAGCACCGGAATGAGCCCGGCGCCCTTCGCTGTCAGCGCATAGCTGCCCCGCTGCGATCCCTGGCGGGGCTGAGTCTCCACGATCAGCCCTGACGCTTCCAGCCGGCGCAGTCTTTCCGCGAGAATGTTGGTCGCGATCCTCTCCGGCATGGCGAGGAAGTCGGAGTAGCTCTTCGCACCGACCACCATCGAGCGGATGATCACGAGCGACCATCTGTCGCCGATAATGTCGAGCGTGGACGC
>JALYWP010000028.1 GCA_030852655.1 Pseudomonadota bacterium
TTCTTCTCGACGTTCAACGAGACGGTAAGCTCGGCCTGACGTGCGGACAGAAGCAAAATCGCTACGCGGTTTTGCGGGAATCGTGCTACTCGAATACGATGCTTGGAACGGCCGCTTCCGAGGCGCCGCGCTCCTCCTCAAGCCGCTGCCACGCCTTGGCTGCGATGTCGCGGTAGATCTTCGCCTCCGGCCCATCCGGCCTCGAAACCACGACCGGCTCGCCGGTATCGGACGTTTCCCGGATTTCCATCTGCAAGGGGACCTCGCCGAGGAAGGCGACACCGAGCCGCTCGGCTTCGCGGCGCGCGCCGCCGTGGCCGAAAATGTCGTAACGCTTGCCTGTATCCGGTGCGACGAAATAGCTCATGTTCTCGACAATGCCGAGCAGCGGCACGTCGACCTTCCTGAACATGTTCAGTCCCTTGCGCGCATCGATCAGCGCCAGGTCCTGCGGCGTTGACACGATGATGGCGCCGGCGAGCGGCACCTGCTGCGCCATGGTGAGTTGCGCGTCGCCGGTACCGGGCGGCATGTCGACGACCAGAACGTCGAGTTCGCCCCACTGAACCTCGCGCAGCATCTGGGACAGCGCCGAAACCACCATCGGCCCGCGCCAGATCATCGGCGTCTCCTCGTCGACGAGGAAGCCCATCGACATGACCTTCAGGCCGTAATTCTCCATCGGCTTGAGCACCTTGCCCTCGACGGTCTGCGGCTTGCCGCGGATAGCGAGCAGTCTCGGCATGGAGGGGCCGTATATGTCGGCATCGAGCACGCCGACCTTCTTGCCGAGGGCGGCCAGGCCGAGAGCGATGTTGATGGCGGTGGTCGACTTGCCGACGCCGCCCTTGCCGGATGCGACCGCGATGATCGAGGCGATGCCCGGCACGTCGCGCTTGCCCGACGATCGGGAAGCCGGGGCGAGCGGAGCCTGGCGGGCGGGCGCGGGCCTGGGTGGAGCCGCGGGCCCAGATGCGCGCGGCGCAGACCCTGGCGGGACCGGCCTGGGCTGGACCGGCGCCTCCATGCCGCCGCCCTTCTTCTCGGCGGTGAGTGCCACCATGGCGCCGGCAACGCCGGGGATCGCCTTGACGACACGCTCGGCGGCGGCGCGCAACGGCTCCATCTCCTGGGCGCGAGCGGCAGGAACGGTGATCGAGAAGAATACCTTCCCGTCGGCGATGAAGATATCCGAGACGAGCCCGAGGTCGACGATGTTTCCGGTGAAATCCGGGCCGTTCACCGTTTTCAGGCGTTCGAGGACGGCTTGTTTGGTGACGGACATGGCAAGAGGCTTCCAGCTTGGCGTTGGCTTCAGATAGTCGCTTTTGACCATAACACCAAGCCGCCGAACGACATGCAGAGGCGCGCAGGGGCGCAATATCCCAAGGCTGTCGGAAAAGCGGATGCGCGACCGTCCTTGGAAGGCGGAGAACTTCAGGAACTGGGAGGGCCGGCAACGGTTGTCGCCAGACATTGGAGGAAACGGACATGCTCGGAAAGACCAATGCCACGGCAAACATCGCGGTCAGGGATCTTGCGATTGCCAGGGAATTTTATGCAGGCACGCTCGGCCTTGCCCAGGTCGACGCGGAAGGAGACGAGGTCATCGTGATGAAAAGCGGCGACACGCTCATCAACGTCTACCGCTCGCAGTTCGCCGGCACCAACAAGGCGAACGCTTTGACCTGGACGGTGGGCGACGAGATCGATCGGATCGTCAATCACCTCAAGACCAAGGGGGTGGCCTTCGAACACTACGACATGCCCGGGATCACGCTCGAAGGCGATCTTCACGTGGGCTACGGGATGAAGGTCGCCTGGTTCAAGGATCCCGACGGCAATATCCTGAACCTGATCGATCGCTAGCCGAAGGCGATCAGCCGAGAAGCGTGGTCAATCCATAAACGACCGCTGCGATGATCGCGGTTGCCGGCATGGTGATCACCCAGGCGACGACGATCGAGCCGGCGATGCCCCAGCGGACGGCGGAAACGCGCCGCGCCGCGCCGACCCCGATTATCGCGCCGGTGATGGTGTGAGTGGTGGAGACCGGAATGCCGAGCCAGGTCGCGCCGAACAGGGTGATCGCGCCGCCTGTCTCGGCGCAGAAACCCTGCATCGGGTTCAGGCGTGTGATCTTCGAGCCCATCGTATGGACGATGCGCCAGCCGCCGAACAGCGTGCCGAGCGCCAGCATCGCCTGGCAGGTGATGACGACCCAGAACGGCACGTAGAATTCGTTGCCGAGCATGCCTTGCGAATAGAGCAGCACCGCGATGATGCCCATCGTCTTTTGTGCGTCGTTGCCGCCATGGCCGAGCGAGTAGAGCGAAGCCGACACGAACTGCAGCCAGCGGAATGTGCCGTCGACGGCAAACGGCGTGTGGCGCACGAACAGCCATGACACGATGAGGACCAGCAGGAGCGCCAGCACGAAGCCGGTGAGCGGCGACAGCACGATTGCCGCGACGGTCTTAAGCAGCCCCGCCCAGACGATGGCCACGCTGCCGGCCTTGGCCACCGCGCCGCCGACCAATCCGCCGATCAGCGCATGCGAACTCGAGGACGGAATGCCGTAGAGCCAGGTGATGATGTTCCACGAGATCGCGCCGACGAGAGCGGCGAACACGACCTGCGGCGTGACGATGTCGGCGCTGACGATGCCCCTGCCGATCGTTTCGGCGACATGCAGACCGAAGAACAGGAAGGCGATGAAATTGAAGAACGCTGCCCAGAACACGGCATATTGCGGCCGCAGCACGCGCGTCGAGACGATGGTGGCTATGGAATTCGCGGCATCGTGCAGGCCATTCAGGAAATCGAAGAACAGCGCGACGCCGATCAGGCCGACAAGAAGCGGGAAGGCGACAGTCGGGTCCATCCTCACACGTTCTCGATGACGATGCCGCTGATCTCGTTGGCGACGTCCTCGAAGCGGTCGACGACCTTTTCGAGCTGGCCGTAGAGTTCGCTGCCGACGATCCACGCCATGGCGTCGGACTTGCCGTGACGCTGGAAGAGTTCCTTGAGTCCGCCGTCGTGCAACTCGTCGGCGCGCTCCTCGACCCTGGTGATTTCCTCGGCGAGCGCTCCGAGCCGCGTCACGTTAGCGCCGACCTTTTCCAGCAGGGGAATCGCCTCGGCGGTCAGGTGGGCGGCTTCGACAATGACGGCGCCCATCTCGCGCATGCGCGGCTCGAAGCTCGTCTGCTCGAAAAGCCGCACCATCTTGACCACCTTGTTCATCATGTCGATGGCGTCGTCCATCGACTGGATGAGATCCTTGATGTCGCCGCGATCGAAGGGGGTGATGAAGCTCATGCGCACGGCGAGCAGAACGTCGCGGGTAATCTCGTCGGCCTGATCCTCGAGTTCGACGATCTTGCGGCAATGCCCTTCGACGCCGTCGCCGCCTTCAAGCAGCTTCTGCAGCGTCTCGGCGCCCTCCACGAGAATCCTTGAATGCCGCTCGAACAGGTCGAAGAACTTGTCCTCGCGGGGCAGAAGCGCACGAAACCAGCCGAGCATGAAGGGCATCCTTTAGCCGACGATATATGCGCCAAATAGCGCCCTCGCCCCGCTTCGGAAACGGGCGAATGCAGAAAAGTTGGGGATGCCGGCCCAGCTGGTCGGCCAGCTGTCGATGCCGGAGGCATCCTGCTGACGAAATGAAATCCTCGTCCTCACCCATTCCGCGGCGCAGTCGTGACGTTGGCGCTCTCTCCTGGCCTCCTGTCACGCCGGCTGCCTGGCATTTGCGACAAGGAGCCTGGCGCCGGCCTTTTCGATAGCCGCGGCAATGTCGCCGGGCGGCGCCATGTCGGTGGCGAGTTCGCCGAAGGCATCGAAGCCGCAAACCTGGACGAGCCCCTGGCGGCCGAACTTGGTGTGGTCGGTGACGACGAGCCTGCGCGTTCCGCGCGTCAGCACGACACGGGCGAACTCGGCCTCCTCCAGAACATAGTCCATGACGCCGTGCTCGACGTCGATGGCGCCGGCCGTGATGACGGCATGGTTGACGCTGAAGCGGCTGACGAATTCGATGGCCGAGACGCCGAATGCCGCCCCTGAATCGCTGCGCAACTCGCCGCCGGCCATATAGACCTTGTTGCCGTTCACTGTCGCCAGCGTGCGAGCGATATCGGAGGAATTGGTGACCACCGTCAGACGGCGATGGCCGAGCAATTCGCGGGCGAGAAAGCTGGTCGTCGTGCCGGTGTCGAGCATCACCGATTCACCGTCGCGGATGGAAGCAGCGACCAGCCTGGCGATGGCGCGCTTCGCGTCGGCCTGTTCACGCATGCGGCGCTCGAAAGGCGCTTCACCAACCACGGACGGCAGGCCGATGGCGCCGTGCATCTTGAGGACCGAGCCGTCGCTGGTCAGTGGCTTGACGTCGCGTCGCACCGTTTCCAGCGAGACGCCGAGCTTTTCGGCCAGGCGGGCGATGGTGATCGTTCCCTCTTCCTGAAGCAATTTCAGGATCTCGCCGTGCCGCCTGGAGTAGTTCATCAGCATTCCCGCCTTGCGCCATCCCGCCGGACCGCCCGGGCCTGTCGGAACGACGGCATCTATCAGCTTTAGCGTATCCGTCCAAAAATCGTTTCTCTATCCGGCTGACGCCAAGGCAGTTTTCTGCCCGCTTCCCGCAGGAATCTCATCACGAAGGCTGACAACATAGCGCAGAACCGGGCACAAAGGCAGGAAAAAGCCACAAAGCCACGTTGACAATGGCTCCGAGCCCGTTCGACAGTGCCGGCTCGGGGAGCCGGCGGCCCCTCCCCCAAGCGATCGAGCCCGCCGCCAGAGGCATCGCATTGAAACCGGGGCTCCAACATAGAAAAGCGGCGGGGGGCTCGTGAGCGCGGCGGAGTATCGCATCCGTGCGCTGCCGTTGTGGAACGGCGCGATCTCGATCGAGCCGCTGAAGGGCGGCCTGAGCAATGAGAGCTTCCTGGTCGCCGACGCCGACGGAAAGCATGTCGTTCGCTTCGGCAAGGATTTTCCGTTCCACCATGTCATTCGCCAGCGCGAGACAATGGTCGCAAGGGCAGCAGCAGCGGCGGGTTTTGCACCGGAAGTGCAGTTCACCGCGCCCGGCGTCATGGTGTCGGCCTTCCTCGGTGCAAAGACTTTCGGGCCGGACGACGTGTGCGCAAACCGGCTGCGCATCGCAAGGCTCATCCGCGCGTTTCATGACGAGATGCCGAGGCACGTGTCGGGCGCCGGTTTCATGTTCTGGGTGTTCCATGTCAACCGTGATTATGCGCGTACGCTCAAGGCCGGAAAGAGCCGCATGGTGGACAGGCTGGCGGAGTTCATGGAACTGAACGACGCGCTGGAAGCGGTGCAGCACCCGCTGCCGATCGTCTTCGGCCACAATGATCTGCTGCCGGCCAACTTCCTTGACGACGGCAACAAGCTCTGGCTGATCGACTTCGAATATGCCGGTTTCAATACCGCCATGTTCGACCTCGCGGGTGTCGCATCGAATGCCGACATGACGGCAGGAGAGTCGGAAGATCTGCTCGCGGAATATTTCCGACAGCAGCCTGACGAGCGCCTTCTTCGTTCCCACCTGGCCATGCAATGCGCGTCGCTGCTGCGCGAGGCGATGTGGAGCATGGTGTCGGAACTGAACCTCTCCGCTCCCGGCGCCGATTACGTCGCCTATACGACAGCGAACCTCGCGCGGCTCGGAGCGGCCCTCGAAACCTACCAGACGATACACGGAAGACTTTCAACATGACATTGCCCGGCCATGCCGCAATCGTCGTCATTGGCGGCGGCATTATCGGCTGTTCGACGGCCTACCACCTGGCGCGCGACCACAAGGCGGACATCGTCCTTCTGGAGCAGGGCCGGCTGACCTCGGGCTCGACCTGGCACGCGGCGGGCCTGGTCGGGCAGTTGCGCTCGTCGGCCTCGATCACGCGCGTGCTGAAATATTCAGTGGAGCTCTACAAGCGGCTCGAGGCGGAGACGGGGCTGGCCACCGGCTGGAAGATGACCGGATGCCTCAGGCTTGCGACGAACCAGGACCGCTGGACGGAATTCCGCCGGCTGGCGACCACGGCCAGGAGCTTCGGCATGGACATGCAACTCATCTCGCCGGCCGAGGTGAAGGCGATGTGGCCGCTGATGGACGTCTCCGACCTGGTCGGCGCATCGTGGCTGCCGACCGACGGGCAGGCAAGCCCGTCCGACATCACGCAGTCGCTTGCGAAGGGTGCGCGCATGCATGGCGCGAAGATATTCGAGGGCGTGCGCGTGACCGGCTTCGAGATGAAGGACGGACGCATCGTCAGGGTGACGACCACGCAAGGCGACATCGCCTGCGAGAAGGTGGTGAACTGCGCCGGACAATGGGCACGGCAGGTGGGGGCGATGGCCGGCATCAATGTGCCCTTGCTGCCAGTGAAGCACCAGTACATCATCACGGAAAGGCTCGAGGGCCTGGCGGCGGACGCTCCGACGATCCGCGATCCCGATCGACGCACCTACTTCAAGGAGGAAGTCGGCGGGCTGGCGATGGGCGGCTACGAGCCGAATCCCCGGGCATGGACGACCAAGCTCCCGGGTGGCGACGTGCCGGACGACTGGGAGTTCCGCTTGTTCGACGACGATTTCGACCATTTCGAACAACATATGAGCCAGGCGATCGCGCGCGTTCCTGCTTTGGAATCCCTCGGCGTCAAGCAGATGATCAACGGGCCGGAAAGCTTTACGCCTGACGGCAATTTCATCCTTGGCATCGCCCCCGAATGCAGGAACATGTACGTGGGCGCCGGGTTCAACGCCTTCGGCATCGCATCGGGAGGCGGAGCGGGCTGGGTGCTGGCCGAGTGGGTGGTGGGCGGCGAGGCTCCGCTCGACCTCTGGGGCGTCGACATACGCCGTTTCTCCAGCCTGCACCGCGACCGGGACTGGGTGGCCGAACGGACGCTCGAAGCCTATGGCAAGCACTACGCGATCGGCTTTCCGCATGAGGAATATGAGAGCGGGCGGCCACGCATCGTGTCGCCGCTTTACGAGCGGCTGAAGAAGCACCGCGCGGTGTTCGGCTCGAAGCTCGGCTGGGAGCGGCCCAACTGGTTCGCGCCCGAGGGCGTCGAGGCCAGGGACATCCATTCGATGGGCCGGCAGAACTGGTTCGAGACTGTCGGCGACGAGCACCGGCATGTGCGCGAGAAGGTCGGCATCTTCGACCAGTCGTCCTTCGCCAAATACGAGCTGACGGGCAAAGACGCGCAGAAGGCGCTCGACTGGATCTGCGCCAACGACGTCTCGAAGCCGG
>JALYWP010000038.1 GCA_030852655.1 Pseudomonadota bacterium
TGCCGACCGCCTCGAGCCGCGCTTCCGCTTCCTTGTCCGCGGCGATCTCCGCATCGTCGATCGTCTCCGCCCAGCCGCCCTTGGCGTACCAGAGGCATTCACCGTCAGTCAGGCGGTTGGCGGTGAGGATCTTCATATGCGGGCTCCCTGGGGCTCGGCCTTGGCCGCCGGCTTCCTGTGTGCGGCAAGCGGCTCGGAATGTTCGAGGTTCGCGCCGGCGACCGCATCGCCGATCACGGTCAACACCGGACCGGTGAGATCGCCGCGTGTTTCCAGCGACGGCAGGTCGGCCAGCGTTCCGTGGAAGCGCCGACGGCTCGCAAGGCTGGCGTTTTCGACCACAGCCACCGCCGTGTCGGGCGACAGCCCGGCCTCGATCAGCCGCGAGGCGACGTCCGCCGCAACGGAGCGGCCCATATAGACGGCGACCGTCGCACCCGAGATGGCGAGTTTCGCCCAGTCCGGCAGCGCGCCGCCCTTGAGGTCGTGGCCGGTGGTGAAGACCATCGAGGAGGAGACGCCGCGCAGCGTCAGCGGCAGTTCGAGATCGGCGGCGGCGGCAAAGGCTGCGGTGACGCCCGGTACGACTTCGTAGGAGACGCCGGCTCCGCGAAGAGCCGCCATTTCCTCGCCGGCGCGCCCGAACACCAGCGGATCGCCCGATTTCAGCCGCACCACACGCTTCCCATCGCGGCCGAGCCGCACCAGCAGCGCATTGATCTCGGCCTGCGTCTTCGAGTGGCAGCCCTTGCGCTTGCCGACCGGAATCCGCTCCGCGTCGCGACGGCCCATACCCACCACCGCCTCGGGCACCAGCGCGTCATGGGCGATCACGTCGGCTTCCATCAGCAGTCTTTGCGCCCGCAAGGTCAAAAGGTCCTCGGCACCCGGCCCGGCGCCGACCAGTGCGACATGCCCCCTCGCCGTCGTGGCTTGTGACAGCAGTTCGGTTGCGGCGCCGCGTGCGGACACCGTATCGCCCGCCTCCAGCGCCCGCGCGGGCGCGCCGCTGAAGAATTCGTGCCAGAACGCGCGGCGCGCGCTTCCTTTCGCAAGCACACGTTCGGCAGCCGCGCGAAACGAGTTCGCCATGACGGCAAGAGGCCCGAGCGAAGGCGGCAGCAGCCGGTCGACCTTGGCGCGCACGATCTGGGCGAGCACCGGCCCCGCACCTTCCGTGCCGATCGCCACCGCGAGCGGCGCGCGGTTGACGATGGCCGGCGTGAAGAAGTCGCAAAGCTCCGGGCGATCGACCGCGTTCACCGCAATGCCGGCGGCGCGGGCGTCGTTCACGACGCGGCGGTCAAAACCCTCCTCGCCTGTGGCCGCGAAGGCCAGAACCGCGCCGTCGAGATGGGCCGATTCATAGGCGGCGTCGACATGTTCGGCACCGTTGGCCGCGATCCAGTCGAGCAATCCAGGCTCCGCATCCTGCGCCACGATCCGCAGCCTTGCGCTCGACTGGGAAAGCAGCCGCGCCTTGGCGAGTGCTTCGTCGCCATTGCCGACGATGACCACGGCCTCGTTGGCGACCCGCAGGAAGATGGGGAAGGCGTTGAGCCTGGGCGTTTCCTTGGTCATCGATGTGGTTCCGGCAGGACAGCCGGAAGTTCTATCGGCAGGCCGCCGCATTCAAAAGAAACCCTGTCGCTTGCCTCTGATGGGCGCGCAATCGCTTTTTCGCGAGGCGGGCAGGTAGGAGAAAAAATGTTCCCGCTGGAGTTTGGGCCTGTTTCCCCAGCCTTCCGGCGGTCCGGGAACATCGGCCCGCGGCCCGCGTTCCACTTCGAACACGCCAAAACAGGAGACCCATCATGGACCGGATCGCGCTTAAAAGTGGGCTTTGGCTGATGGTGGCGGACGGGGAGAAAGCGTTATTCCTGAAGAACGAAGGCGACACGGCCTATCCGAATTTCCAGGTCGTGCGCGAGATGGAGCAGGAAAACCCGGCGACGCGCGAGCAGGGGTCGGACCGGCCCGGCCGGCTGAGCGACGGCCCGTCGGCGCACCGAAGCGCCGTGGCCGACACCGACTGGCACAAGGTCGGCAAGTTGCGTTTTGCCGACGAGATCGCCGAGCGGCTTTACAAGATGGCGCATCGCGGCGACTTCGAGGAGATACTGCTGATCGCCCCGCCGCCCGTGCTCGGCGAATTGCGCAAGAAGCTGCATCAGGAAGTGTCGGACAAGGTCGTCGGCGAGATTCCGAAGACGCTCACCAACCACGCCGTCTTCGATATCGAGAAGCTTCTGCTCGCTGCCTGAGCGGCAGTTCACCCGCCCATCAATATGTCGAGAATCGAATTCGTGCGTCGCGGCGCCGGCGCGCCGACATCGCCGGGCGGCACGATGCGGCGTATCGACGAGGTCGGCGGTTCTTCGATTTGCGGCGCCGTCTCGTAGCCGGCGTTCTCGACGCGTTGCGAACGAGATGTCCTTTCAACGGGCGTGCCTTCGACCGGCGCCGCCGCCAATGGAACGTCCGGCCGCTGCGCGACGCTGCCGCCGCTTTGCCAGGCGCCCGGCAGTTTCGCCACCGGAACGCCCTCATGCGCCGCCACCATGAATTCGTGCCAGGCCTGCGCCGGCAGCGCGCCGCCGGTCACCTTCTTCATAGGAGCGCCGTCGTCATTGCCGAACCAGACGCCGGTGGTGAGGTTCGCCGTATAGCCGATGAACCAGGCGTCGCGCGACTTCTGGCTGGTGCCGGTCTTGCCGGCAGCCGGCCATGCGAAGGCGGCCTTTCGCGCCGTGCCCGTCTCGACCGCGCCGGCCATCATCGAATTCATCATGCCGACCACATCGGAGCGGACCACGCGCGGATTGTTGCCGCCGGTGAACTCGTAGAGAACCTCGCCCTCGGCCGTCGTGATACGCTTCACGAAATGCACGTCCGGCCGGTAGCCGCCATTGGCGAATGGGACATAGGCCGCCGTCAGCTCCAGCGGCGTCACTTCGGAGGTGCCGAGCGAGATCGAGGTGTTCGCCTGCAGGTCGCTCTCGATGCCCATGCGGTGCGCCGCCTCGACCACCGCTTCCGGGCCGACTTCCATGGTCAGTTGCGCCGCCACCGAGTTCAGCGATTTCGCCAGCGCGGTCGCCAGGGTCACCTTGCCGTAATATTTGCCATTGTAGTTCTCCGGCGTCCACTTGCCGATCTTGATCGGCGCGTCGTTGCGCACGCTGTCCGGCGTCCTTCCCTGCTCCAGCGCCGCCATGAAGACGAAGGGCTTGAACGCCGAGCCCGGCTGACGGCGCGCTTCCGAGGCGCGGTCGAACTGGCTGTTGGCATAGTCGTGGCCGCCGACCATGGCGCGCACCGCGCCCGAATTGTCGATCGACACCAGCGCGCCCTGGCTGACGTTCAGCTTCTCGCCGTTCTCGTCGACCAGCCGCCTTATCGACTTCTCCGCCAGTTCCTGCAGCGTGAGATCGACCGTCGTGTCGACGATGATGTCGGTCCGCACCTCGCCGATCAGCCCGGGCAGTTCTTCCATGACGCGGTCGGCGACATAGTTCTCCGAGCCGGTCCAGTAGGCGGGCGCGCGCGTGGCCGGCGCGCTCATCGCGGTGGTCAGCTCCTTGTCGCCGATCATCTTCTCATCGCGCATGGCTGCGAGCACCAGCTGGGCGCGTTCCTCGGCTGCCTTCGGGTCGCGCGCCGGCGAAAGCCTCGACGGCGCCTTGAGCAGGCCGGCCAGAAGCGCGGCTTCCGACAGCGAAACGTCGCGCGCGCTCTTGCCGAAATAGCGCCTCGACGCCGCCTCCACGCCATAGGCGCCCGAGCCGAAGTAGACCCGGTTCAGATACATTTCCAGGATCTGGTCTTTGGTATGCTTCTGCTCCAGCCAGAGCGCGAGCAGCACTTCCTGCACCTTGCGCTCGATGGTCCGGTCGGGTTTCAGGAAAAGGTTCTTGGCAAGCTGCTGCGTCAACGTCGAGCCGCCCTGTATGAAGCGGCCTTCCATCACATTGGTCAGCATGGCGCGCGCCAGCCCCATAGGGTCGACGCCGAAATGCGAATAGAAGCGGCGGTCCTCGATTGCCATCACCGCCTGCGGGATATAGGGCGACATTTCGTGCAGCCCGATCGCCTCGCCGCCGGTCATGCCGCGATTGGCGAGCAGTCGGCCATCCACCGATACGATCTTGATGTTCGGCGAACGGTCGGGAATCGACCATGTCGTCGCCGCCGGCATCTTGGCGCCATAATAGACGACGACGCCCGCACCGGCGATGCCGCACCAGATCGCCAGCACGAAGGCCCAGTAGGCAAGCCTGCCGATGCCGCCGATCAGGCCGCCCCGCCGCGCTGCTCTCCTCTTCTTCCCGCCGCGCGAGCGCGCGCCGCTTGCCTTCGTGGCCCGTTTCCTTGGACGCTGGGCGGGCACGACGCGGTCATCCTCGCTGACCGACAGGCCGCGCACGGTCTTGCCCTTCGCCGGCCCGTCGAATGTCGGCTCGATGCGCCGGTCGCTTCTTTTCGCCATGAATATGCTGGTCCATTCCGGAGACGGCTCCGGATGGAAGCTAAATGCGGCGATTTAAGGTGGGGTTAAGTGTGGCTTGTCCGCGCACAGCCAAATGCCGGCTTCAGTTTTCCTGCACCGAAATACCCGACTCGTCGATCCTGAGCTCGACGCCGGATGGTTTCGATTCCTCGTTCCAGACATAGATGCCGAGCGCAATGACCGCGACGACGAGCGCGCCGATGATCAGATAGAGCTGGTTCTGTCTCATCGGCGCTGCCCTTCTTGTTTGCGTCGGCCAGATGGTCGGCCAGCGGCCGCCCGGTATTCGTCAGGCGCGCTTTACGAGCCGGATGATCAGAAGAAGGATGATCGCGCCTATTGCGGCGTGGATGATCGCCGCGATTATCCCGGTGCCGAGCGAGATGCCGAGCGCCGGAAACAGCCAGCCGGCGATGAAGGCGCCGACGATGCCGACCACGATGTTGCCGAGCAGCCCGAAGCCGAACCCCTTGACGACCAGGCCGGCGAGCCAGCCTGCGATCGCACCGACGATGAGGAAAACGATAAGACTTTCAATGCCCATGACAATTCCCCTCCAGTGGGAGCGCAACGTCGAAACGGCGCGGGCAGCGCGAATCGGTCACGCACGCGAATCACCATATCCGGAAAACGGGAATCCGGCGAGACAGTAGGTGGGCTGCCTCCTGGACTGGCCAGGCGGAACGGTCGGTTCAGCCGTCCAGCAGCAACACGCCGGCTGCCTTCATCTCCGATGTCATCGTAGCGATCGTGCCGCCGAGGTCGATGCCACGACAGGCGTCGAGCCTGATGTTGGTCGTGAAACCGCGGCCGACCGAATCCAGCGCCGAATAGGCGACGCAGTAGTCGGTCGCGAGACCTGCGATGGTGACGCTGCGGATGCCGCGCTCGCGCAGATAGCCGGCAAGGCCGGTCTGCGTCCTGTGGTCGTTCTCGAAGAATGCCGAATAACTGTCGATGTCCTTGCGGAATCCCTTGCGGATAATCAGTTCGGCCTTGTCGTGCACGAAATCGGAATGGAACTCGGCGCCGTGGGAGCCCTGGATACAATGATCGGGCCACAGCGTCTGCGGGCCGTAGGGCATTTCGATCGTCTCGAAGGGGCTTCTGCCGGAATGGCTGGAGGCGAAGCTCGAATGATGCGCAGGGTGCCAGTCCTGGGTCAGGATGACATGCTCGAACTCATGCACGAGCCCGTTGACGATCGGCACGATCTCGTCGCCGCCCGCCACCGCGAGCGCACCGCCCGGGCAGAAATCGTTTTGCAGATCGACGACGATCAATGCCTCGCTTGCCATAAATATCTCCCTGCCCTGCGCTCGTCCGTGGGCGAAACTCCCCTTTAAGCCCTGCGGCGTCAACGGGTTTTTCGCCGTCCGTGCAGAAAGGGGAGCCGTGAGCGGAAACGTCGCGCGCAAGCTGGTCTTTGACATTCAGAAGGCGGCTGATATCATTTGCATACGAACGATTTTGGCCGTGGTCCCAACTGGCCGCGACGCGCCGCGAGGCATTGCGTGATCCGTTACGCGAAACCCAGAATACTCGACGAGGCGCTGGCGCTGCTTGGCGAGGCGCGATGGCGGATACTGGCCGGCGGCACCGACTTCTATCCGGCGCTCGGCAACAGGCCGCTTTGCGAAAACGTGCTCGACATCAACGGGCTGGACGAATTGCGTGGCGTCTCCGAAACAGCCTCGCATGCCGTCATCGGCGCGCGCACCAGCTGGACCGAACTCATCCGTCATCCATTGCCGCCGGCCTTCGATGCGCTGAAGCAGGCGGCGAAGGAAGTCGGCTCGATGCAGATACAGAACATGGCTTCGGTGGCTGGCAATCTGTGCAATGCATCGCCGGCGGCGGACGGCGTGCCGGCTCTGCTGGTGCTCGACGCGGAGGTAGAGCTGCGGTCCGCGGTGGGAACCCGGACGCTCGCGCTCGGCGACTTCATTCTCGGCAACCGCAAGACGGCGCTTCGGCCCGATGAGATGGTCACGGCGATCCATGTGCCCAAGACTTCCACCGGCGGCGCATCGGCGTTCGAAAAGCTCGGGGCAAGGCGGTATCTCGTCATCTCGATCGCCATGGCCGCTGTGCGGGTGGTGGCCGGCGATGACGGCAGGGTGTCGAGTGCCGCCATTGCCATCGGCTCCTGTTCGGCGGTGGCGCAGCGGCTGTCGGGGCTGGAGACTGCGCTTATCGGCTTGAGGCCCGGCAAGGGGGTCGCCGATGCTGTCGAGGCTGCCGGCTTCGACGAACTCGCGCCGATCGCCGATGTGCGCGGCAGCGCGGACTATCGCCGCGCGGCTGCGCGGGAGATCGTATTGCGCGCGCTGAACCGCGCGCTCGACGATACCGGCGCGGAGATCGCTGCATGAACGCGCACGGGACCGGCGTACCGGGGCGCGCCATCACCTTCGAGGTGAATGGGCTGCCTGTATCGGTGTCCGTCCATCCGGTAACGCGACTGTCGGCCGTGCTGCGCGACGCGCTCAGGCTGACCGGCACCAAGGTCGGCTGCGACGCCGGCGATTGCGGCGCCTGCACGGTGCTCGTGGACGGCGAGCCTGCCTGCGCCTGCCTGGTGCCGGCGGCATCGATGGAGGGCCGTTCGGTGCGCACGGTCGAGGGGCTGGCCAATGGAACGCTGTCGGCGTTGCAGGCTTCCTTCCTGGAACACGGCGCAGCGCAGTGCGGCATCTGCACGCCGGGCCTGCTGGTGACGGCAACGGCGCTGCTGGAGAAGAATGCGCGTCCCTCCGAGATCGACGTGAAGGACGCGCTCGGCGGCGTGCTCTGTCGCTGCACCGGCTACCGCAAGATCATCGCGGCGGTGATGGAAGCCGGGCGATATGACGGCGGTCTCGACCGCCACCTTCCAGCGGCGGGCAAGGCGGTCGGCGCTTCGCCAGTCAGGCTCGACGGCGTACCGAAGGTGACGGGCGAGGAGAAATTCGGCGGCGACGGCTTTCCGGAAGATGCGCTGTCGGTGCTGGTGGTGCGCTCGCCGCATCATCGCGCGCGCTTCTCCTTCGGCGATCTCGACGCCTATGTGCGCGAACATCCGGGCGTCGTCGCGGTTTTCACCGCCGCCGACATTCCCGGGAAAAACCGCTTTGGCGCAATCCCGCCTTTCGCGGACCAGCCGGCGCTGGCCGAAGGGAGTGCCCGGTTCCGCGGCGAAGCGGTCGCGCTGATCGCCGGCGAGCGTGCGGCCATGGCGAGCCTCGACCTTGGCGGCTTCCCGATCGCATGGAGCGAAGAGCCGCACACGCTGCAACCGTCCGATGCCGCGAAAGAGGATGCGGCGCTTCTGCATGGGGACCGCCCAGGAAACCTGCTGACCAAAGGCTTTGTCGAACGGGGCAATCCCGAGGCGGCGCTGAGCGAAGCCGCACACACCGTCTCCGGCGCGTTGGAGACCTCCTATGTCGAGCATGCCTATATCGAGCCGGAGGCCGGCTTCGCGCGCATGGACGGGGACACTCTGGTGATTTCGGCCTGCACCCAGGCGCCGCACATGGACCGCGACGATACCGCACTGGTGCTCGGCCTGCCGGTCGAGAAGGTGCGTATCGTTCCGACGGCAACGGGCGGCGGCTTCGGCTCGAAGATTGACGTGTCGTTGCAGCCGCTGATCGGGCTGGTCGCGCTGAAGACCGGACGGCCGGCGGCGCTCGCCTACACGCGCCAGGAATCGATGATGTCGACAACCAAGCGCCACCCTGCCGCGATGAAGGCAACGATCGGCGCCGACGCCGAGGGAAAGATCGTCGGCATGATCTTCGAAGGCGACTTCAACACCGGAGCCTATGCGAGCTTCGGGCCGACGGTGGCAAACCGGG
>JALYWP010000085.1 GCA_030852655.1 Pseudomonadota bacterium
AACCATGCAACACAACCGCTTTGAGGAACCCGTCACGGTCCTGGTCGGCATGGGCTTGCCCGCTAGGATCGAGACTGTGATGGAAGCATACGCCCTGCTTCAGGACTGGCCTGCTGCGAACCGCAACAGCGCTCATGCCGTTGCTCTCAATGCCTGCAAGGCCGGTATTGGCGGCGAGATAGATCCGGATACGGTGCGATCAACGTTCGCCGCCTTTGCTCGCCGCAACGACATACTCGTTCCGGACATGGACGCGCTGATGCCCGCAGTATCGACAGCATCGTCTTCCAGCGCCAATACCGGGACTTAACGATTGGATTAGGCCGCCGGCGTGGGCAAATCGGTCGGCCTATTTGCAAATCAGGAGCTTTTTGCCATTGCTGGCCGGTTGCAGATCGATGGCATGGGAATTTCGAGATGACGACAGGGTCCAAGGCGACGGAAACCAGAACATTCGAGGCGGATGTCTCGCGGCTGCTCCATTTAATGGTACATTCGGTCTATTCCGACCGGGACGTCTTCCTGCGGGAGTTAATCTCCAACGCCGCCGACGCCTGCGAAAAGCTGCGCTACGAAGCGATCGGCCGTCCCGAACTGCTGGGCGAGGACCCGATGCCGCGCATCGTAATCGCCGCCGATCCCGATACGAAGCAGCTTGTCGTGGAGGACAACGGCATCGGCATGAGCCGCGACGAAATGGCGGAAGCGCTGGGCACTATCGCCCGGTCGGGCACGCGTGCATTCGTGGAGCGCCTCGAAGTCGGCAAATCAAACGAAGACACGCAACTGATCGGCCAGTTCGGCGTAGGCTTTTACTCCGCCTTCATGGTGGCGGACAGGGTCGACGTAATCAGCCGTCACGCGGGCAGTGGGGAAGCCTGGCTCTGGTCCTCCGATGGTAAGGGTTCCTATGAGATCGGTTCGGTTGCACCTGGTGAAGCACCCAAGCGCGGCACCCGCGTCGTGCTCCATCTCATGGAGGGCGCCGCTTCCTACACCGAAAGCTACCAGCTCGAACGGCTGGTGAAGTCGCAGTCCGGTCACGTGCCTGTACCTATATCTCTTATCGAGAAGCCCGGCGCAGAGGCGCGTGACATCGCTGACGGCACCGCTCTGTGGGTGAAACCCAAGAGCGAGATCAAGCCGGAGGAATACACGGATTTCTATCGCAGCGTCGCCGGCCAGTATGACGAACCGGCCGCGACGATCCATTTCCGTGCCGAAGGCCGGCAGGAATACAGCGTTCTCGCCTTCGTTCCCGGGTCACGTCCGTTCGATCTTTTCGATCAGGATCGCAAGGGGCGTATGAAGCTCTACGTGCGGCGCGTCTTCATCACCGACGATGCCGACCTCCTGCCGCGTTACTTGCGCTTCGTTCGAGGGCTCGTCGACTCGGCAGACCTGCCGCTCAACGTCTCGCGCGAGATGATCCAGGAAAGCCCATTGCTGGCCGCGATCCGGAAGGGCGCGACCAACCGTATCCTCGCCGACCTCGCCAAGCTGGCCGAAAACGATGCCGCAGCCTACGCGAATATCTGGGAGAATTTTGGGGTCGTCCTGAAGGAAGGACTCTACGAGGATTACGAACGGCGCGAGCAACTGTTCAAGCTGGCCCGTTTCAGGTCGACTGCTTCAGGCGAACTGCGCAGCCTTACCGAATACGTGTCGGCAATGAAGGAGGACCAGAAGGCCATCTTCTTCATGGCCGGCGACGATCGTACGCGGCTGGAAGCTTCGCCACAGCTTGAAGGTTTTAAAGCTCGCGGCATTGAAGTCCTGCTGTTGACCGATCCGGTCGACAGCTTCTGGGTGACGATTGCGCCGGAGTTCGAGGGAAAGCCGTTCAAATCGGTAACCCAGGGCGCGGCTGACCTTTCGGAGATCCCGCTTCTCGACAAGGCGGCAAAGTCCGACACCGAAACGTCATCGGAAATCGGCACGTTTCTGGCCTTCGTCAAGACAGTGCTCGGCGACGCTGTATCCGACGTGAAGGCCTCCGACCGCCTGACCGAAAGCGCGGTCTGCCTGGTCGCGCCCGAGCATGGTCCCGATCGGCAGTTCGAGCGACTGCTCAATGCGGCAGGCCGTCTCGACAAGGCTGCAAAACCTGTTCTGGAAATCAATCCGCGGCATGAGCGCATCGCAGCACTTGCAAAGCTGGGGAAGGATGAACGGGCCTTCAAGGAGGACATCGCACATCTTCTCTACGACGAGGCCCGTGTTCTCGATGGGGACAGGCCGGCCGATGCCAAAGCATTCTCGGAACGACTTTCTCGCCTCGTTGCCCGAGGGATGCAAGGAAGGTAATCGAGCAGTAGGCGCAGAAGCGAGCTGCCATGGATCGCAGTGTCCCGAACCGGTAACGCCTTTCGCACACGATTTTTGGATGCTACGTAGCCGAGGTTAAGTCCGACCGGCGCGGAACAGACCTTGATGGAGCGGGGTCAACATGCTGGCAGATGCGATCGGTAAGATGCTTCCAGCCGTAATGGCGATTGCGCTGACACCTATCCAGATCGTCGCAGCGGTAGTGGTGCTAGGCGGACCGCAAGGTCGCGCGGGTGGCTTTGCGTTCTTGACGGGCTGGCTCGTGGCATTGGGCGCCCTCGTGACTGTCGCGATCCTTCTGGTCGACAAGCTGGGCGAAAGCGGACGAACACCCACCCCGCTCCTTCACTGGCTTCAGCTTGCCGCCGGTCTCCTGCTTCTCTCTATGGCGATCCGCCTGTGGCGGAGGCGGACGAAGAATGGCGAGGAGCCCGTGACGCCAAAGTGGCTGGCTTCCCTGGGCGAAGCTCGTCCTGTGCAGGCGTTTATGGCGGGCGCTTCCACGGCCGCAGCCAATCCCAAGATCGTCGCGCTCGTTTTGTCTTCCGCGACGTCGATTGCATATCTGGCGCTTTCTGCATGGCAGCTTGTCGCCGTAGCCGTTCTGTTTGTGCTGCTGGGGTCCACGCCTCTCATCACCCTTGTGGTCGCGCACGCGACGGGCGGCCTTGCGACCGCCTCTCGCATCCGCGACCTCAAGGGCTTCATGTTGCGCCACAACGACGTCATTCTGACGGTGGTCCTTGCCATGCTTGGCGTAAGTGTCCTCGGCAATGGAATTTCGGGCCTTAGATAAAGCTCCGGCAGCCGGTAACCGATACAAAACTGTGTGCCGGCGCGGGCATGGTATGGCGGTTTGGGAAGTGGCGTCCTTGGGCACGACCGGACTGGACGAAGGTCCGCGAACGAAAACGCCCGTTGCGCGAACGGCCGCTCATAGATCGCAACTGCAGCAAGCCCCATTGTGCGGTCGACTCCTGCTTCTGCTTTCGTGACGCCATCCCGTCAGGTGGGAAATGCGTAACCTCTGGTCGAGGTGACTTGCATCTCGTCCCTTCAACTCTCCCGCACCGTTTCTGGCGGATGCTGCCTTGGAGCGATTTGGTCGACGCCGCGTTAGGGCCTCGAAAACCCACCGGGCGCGTCAATGGTCGAACGGAAGCAACTGAGCCTCGAAGAACGGCGCGAGCGACGGCGGCTGCGAAGGGAGAAGCAGCGCGGTGAAAACGTCGAGCGTGCGGAGAAAATGCACATCGCTCGGATGGCGGCGGCGCCACCGCCCGAGGATTCCCGGTTGCATCTATCCTCGCCCGCTTATGTGGGGTGCTCCGGGTGGTTCTACTGGAAATGGCGGGGAAAATTCTATCCGCAGGATATGCCGACCCGCGACTGGTTCGGCCATTATGCGGCGCAATTCGACACGGTCGAGATCAATGCATCCTTCTACTCATGGCCGACCGTTGCAAATGTGAAATCGTGGCTGCGCCAGCCCGGCGAGCAGGATTTTGTCTATACCGTGAAGGTGTGCGAGCTCATTACGCATATCAGGAAGTTCGATCTGGTCCGGACGCTCGTCGAGGATTTCGGAATGATCGCCGATATCCTCGGCGATCGGATGGGCTGCTTCCTGTTCCAGATGCCGCCAAGCTATCGCTACTCGGAGGATCGGCTACGAGATATCCTCGACCAGTTGGATCACCGGCGTCGCAATGTCGTGGAGTTCCGGCATGCGAGCTGGTGGAACGACACGGTCTACTCGGCCTTTCGGGAACAGGGCACGATCTTCTGTTCATGCAGCGGGCCTCGCCTGCCCGACGAACTGGTTCGTACCGCCGACGAAATCTACCTGCGTTTGCACGGGCCGGATCGGTGGTATCGGCACGACTATTCGGAGACCGAACTCAAATGCTGGGCCGAAAGGATCCGTGCAAGCGGCGCTACGAGAGCTTGGGTCTACTTCAACAACGATTACGAGGCCTTTGCCCCCAGGAACGCCGCGGCCATGCGACGGCTGCTGGAACGCGGATCAGAGTGAACTTCCAAGCAGCCGTTGGGATGCGCGGGGGATTGGCCGCGAGCGACTCCTGCCAATCGCGGAGGCCTAATCCTCTCCCGCTTGGCTGACCGTGACCGCGGCGGCCGCGTTGCCGCAGCCGGCAATCTCGAGGTGATCGGCTGCCCGGGAGTGTTCGCGCTCGGGGACGTGGCGCCGTGCAGGGGCGACGGCGGCCAGCCGCTGCCCGGGCTGGCGCAGCTTGCCAAACAACAGGCCATCCCACTTGGGAAGAGTCCTGGCAGGGCGCCTCCGCGGTGGCAGGGTTTGCGTGGCTCGTCTGGGCGATCATCCACGTCTACCTTCTCGTCGGCTTCCAGCACCGCCTTCAGGTCTCGATCCAGTGGCTGTGGCGCTACCTCGCCTGCGAACGCGGTGCGCGGCTGGTTGCCGAGGAACACATCGTCCAGAACGGCTCGATCCTCAAGAGGCCGCCGGGTATCGCGGAGGAGGACAGGTCTGCTGCCCGCATTCTCACGTCGACCAGCGGACTAAGGAACGATTGCAACGCTCGGCGATTGTGTTTGGTCTCCCCTGGAATGAGAACCATGCGCGAAGAGTCACTGGATTTCCTCAAGAGGATTGTATCGACTCCGTCCCCCAGTGGCTTCGAGCAGCCGGTGGCGCAGCTGTACCGAGATTATGTCACCCCTTTTGCCCATAAGGTGACGACCGATGTCATGGGTAATGTCATGGCGGTCATCAACCCGGACGCGCCGATGCGGGTCATGTATGCCGGCCACATGGACGAGATCGGCTTCATCGTCCACTATATCGACGAGGACGGCTTTCTCTTTTTCAGTCCGATCGGCGGAACGGACGCCGCGACCGAGATCGGCCAACGCGTTCTGGTGCATGGCCGCGAGAGTGTTCCGGGCGTGCTCGGCAGAAAGGCTATCCAGACGTTCGGCGCGGCCGACACGAGCCAGACCCCGCCGCTCAAGGATCTCTGGATCGACATCGGCGCAACGTCTCGCGAGGACGCGGAAAAGGTGGTCAAGGTCGGCAGCCCTGTGACCATCGATGCGGGCTTCTCGTTGCTGCGTGGAAATCATGCCGTCGGCCGCGCCTTCGACAACAAGGTCGGCCTCATGATCGGAGCCGATCTCGCGCGATGTCTCTCAGAGGAAGGCGGCGTCCATCCGAACGTCGGCATCTACATTCTGGGCACGGTTCAGGAAGAGATCGGCTCACGTGGAGCAAAGACAGCCGCCTTCAACATCGCCCCCCGGACCGCGCTCGCCATCGACATGGGCGTTGCCATGGATTATCCGCGGGCGCGCCCGGAAGAACAGGGCAAGCTCGATCTCGGCAAGGGGCCTGGCATCTCCCAAGGTGCGAACACGAACCCCGTCGTCTACGACCTGCTGATCTCCGCCGCCAGGCAGAAGAAGATTCCGTTCCAGAAACAAGCGACGGGCGCAACCAGCCCGACAGACGCGCGAGAAGTCCAAGTGACCCAGGGAGGCATTGCGACGGGAATCATCTCGGTCCCGCTGCGCTATATGCACACACCATCCGAAGTTATGTGCCTCGCCGACGTGCAGGCGACGATCGATCTCGTCTGCGAGTACTGCCGCCGGATTCGTCCCGATACCGACTTCACGCCTTGGTAGTGGTCCTGCGCGACGGCGTACTGCTTATCTCTGGTCGGACCTGTGGAGCGCCCATCCTCCGATGATCATAGCCGCTCCCCACGCAAGGAAGCCGGCATCCCAGTAGATCCACCCGTCCCGCGGTACCGCCTCGTTGACGTGGTTGCAGTTCGAGGATGCGGTGATCGATCGTCCCTTCGACCAGATTGAAAATCCCGAAACCCATCAGCATGGTCGCGAGATGCAGTGCCGACCGGGTTACATTACGCGACCTGAGCGCCGAGTGTCATCGTGTGTCAGACCATCATTGCCCGTTCCGCAGCCGTACGCATGTGGAGATAGCCAGCATCGAAATCCCCGGCGTACATCAATGCTGCGAGGTCGGGGATTCTGAGGACGCCGCGATCGAGTGCTATTAGTCCGGACTGGCGAAGCTCCTTCAGAGTGCGATTGACGTGCACGACCGACATTCCGAGAGCGTTGCCGAGATCAGTTTGGGTCATTGGCCAGACGACGGAGCCGTCGTGGACTTCGCCTAGCGCATCTAGCCTGCAGTGTATTTCGCAAAGCAGATGGGCCGCGCGTTCGCGCGTCGCGGGCGCCGACATTGCTGCCATTCCTTGTAGATCGAGGCGTCTATGAGGGTAAGCCGCCAGAGCGCTGCCGCCACGCGCGGATAGTCCCGGCAGATGCGGTGGAGATCGACATTGGCGATGAAGCCAACGGTTAGGGAGCCAATGCTGCCGATGCTGTTGTGAAGGTGCGCCAGATGCAGGCTGTGCAGATCAGGCATGTCGCCGGCGACGTGGAAGGACAGGATCTGCCGGGCCCCATCGCTCACGTCTCGATACGTACAGGCATAGCCCTCGAGGACGACACAACAGCGTGGCGGGCTGTCACCCTCCCGCACCACGTCCTGCCGGGTAGCGACCTTCCTGATGCGCATTGGAAGGGCTCGAACGGCCGCCTCTTCTTCTTTGCTCAGGTCGATGCTGCAATTGAACATCCGAACCAGGGGGGAATGGGGCACAAATTTCCTTCCAGCGGGATAGACGCCCTCGCTCAGGCACAATGCCCACCACGATCCATGGTTGCATGCTGCGCCGACGTCCACCGGTTATTTTCTCTGCCACGAATTCGTCGGACGATCAAATGACGTTTCGCGTCGCGGGCAACGATGCATTCTCCTCCGTGGAGGTGAACCATGCAAACAATCGAGAGCTGCTCTTCGGAACGGGTCAAAGTGGCAGTCCGGCTATTCGTCCGGAGCCGGAAGACGGATTTCCGATCTCGATGGCGGAACTGATCAGGCGGATCCGCTAGTCGGCGGCAGAATGCGGCAGGAAAACTATATCGCACCTAAATCAGGCCGGCCGTCATGTAGCGGATGACGATACGTTCCTGACGGAACAGTTGCTCGAGCGACGAGCGACGGCTTCGCCACTCGACTTGATCCAGTGCATCGGCCATTACCTCGAACAG
>JALYWP010000100.1 GCA_030852655.1 Pseudomonadota bacterium
CGCTGCCCGAACAGGCGCGACAGGAAGGAAGGCTGTTCGGACATTACTGCCTGGACGAAGGGTCGAGCTTCATCTGCACCCGGCCGCTGCCGCCGCCTTTCGTGCAGCCGTCGACCTGGGCCTGGCCGGTTTTCATCTGGACGGTAAGCTTGCAGCCGCGCAGCACATTGTTGCCTTCCGACAGGACGACCTCGCTGCCCGAGAGCACCAGGACTTCGGTCTTCATGTCGAAAGTGCCCCTGTCGCCGGTGGCGACCTGCTGGTCCGACCTGACATAGACCTTGCCGTCGACTTCCAGCCGGTCGATCTTCGACGAACCGGTGGCCGCCGAGCCGCCGTCCCTCGCGTAAAAGACGGTCATGGCGCCGGCCTTCAGCAGGGTCGGTCCCTGGGTGACGTTGACGTTGCCGGTGAAGATCGCCTTATTCTCGTTTTCGAGGACCTCGAGCTTGTCGCTTTCGATCTCGATGGGCTGGTCGCCGCTGAGCCGCAATCCGGTCAGGCGGCTTTCGACTGGGCTCTGCTGTGCCAGAGCGGCTCCACAACCCAGATTGAGCGCGACGAGCGCGGCCAGCGGCGCAAAAGACCTAATTCGACGCATTCGTGTCTCCCCTGGCGGCTTGCGCCGCCTTCATCTGGACCGGGTCTATGTACACCCGCACGCGCGTCTCGAAGATGACCCGCTTGCCGTTGTCGAGCACCGTCATCACATCCGCAGTCACCCTGGACCCATGCGACTGGATATCGACCGGCGTGGTGCTTTTCAAGCTGCCGTTGGCGATGTCGAGAAAGGCCGATTCCAGCTTGGCAACCATGCCGTCCGTGGTGGTGACGAGAATGTCGGTCGGCACGTCCAGCGTGTTGGCCGTCCGGTCATAGGTCCCGCTGACGGCTTCGACCCTCGCCCAGTTCTCCTTCTCGACCGGCATCTTGGCATCGATGCCGTCGAGGCTGATGATGTCCTGCTTGTCGTAGTCCTGCGTCGCACGGTCCGCGTTGACCGAATAGGGTCGGCCGTCCTTGGTGAAGCCTTCGAGCTTGGGGCTGTTCATCACCAGCTTGCCTTCGGCAAAGGTCGAGCCTTCCATCTCGATGGCCACAGGGGCTGGCGTCGAGATGAACGAATAACCGGCGAAGCCTAGCGCCAGCAAGAGGGCAAAAGACGGCAGCACGATCTTCAGGCGGCGGACCCTGCGCGAGTGCTTTTCCGCGCGGCTGAAAGCCTCGGCGCGCGCATCCGCAGCGCCTCCGCCGGCGGGGATCGCAAAGTCCGCGTGGGTGTCGGTCGGTCCGATCGATCGCGCCAACGCGCTCACCTTCCGTTCGCCAAATCATGGATACCCGGCGCTTGCGCGGGAAATCCCGTTGAAATTGAAACCGCCTAAGCCAGATTGTACTTTCGAATGAGCGAGGACAGGGCCGATGCCGCTCGCCAACCATCACGAAATCTTACACGACCGCGATTTGCATCCCAATATGGTTATTTTGGGAAGTTTGACCAGTCCGGCCGGACTGGGGCCCTCTGGACGGGGCTGGGACCCCGAGAATGCCGGTAGCGGCAGAAGCTGGCTTGTTCTAAAACCCTCCTGATCCTGCTGCTAGGAGAATTCCCATGGCCATGCGCGCCGATGACCTGATCGACCGCCGCCGCCTGCGGCGAAAGCTTACCTTCTGGCGCGTTGCCGCGCTTGCCATCGCGGCGATCGGCCTGGCCTCCGCGGCAGCCGTGATGCTGCGTGATTTCGGCGGTGCGGCCGATCACATCGCCAAGATACGCATCGAGGGCACGATCACCGAGGACGAGGATCTGCTTGAGCGGCTGGGGAAGGTTCGCGAGTCGAATGCCGTCAAGGGCGTGATCCTGGCCATCGATTCACCGGGCGGCACGACCGCGGGCGGCGAGGCCATTTTCGACGAGGTCAGGAAACTCGCCGCCGAGAAGCCGGTCGTCGCCCAGGTGGGAACGCTGGCCGCGTCGGCCGGCTATATGATCGCCAGCGCCTCCGATCATATCGTCGCGCGAAGATCCTCGATCGTTGGCTCGATCGGCGTGCTGGTGCAGTTTCCCGACATCACCGGCCTGATGGACAAGGTCGGCGTCAAGCTTGAAGAGGTGAAGTCGTCGCCGCTGAAGGCCGAGCCATCGCCGTTCAATCCCACCACCGACGAGGAGCGCGCGATGCTCCGCTCGATGATCATGGACAGCTACGACTGGTTCGTGGGACTGGTCGACGAACGCCGGCCGCTGACCCGCAGCGAGGTTGCAGCGCTCGCCGACGGATCGATCTTCACCGGCCGGCAGGCCCTGGAGAACAAGCTCGTCGACGAACTCGGCGGCGAGGGCGAGGCGATCGACTGGCTGGCCAGCAAGGGTGTGGACGGCAAGCTGAACGTGGTCGAATGGAAGGCAAGGGGCAGTGGCTCGTTCTTCTTCTCCGAAGCGTTGGCAGGCGTGGTCGGCCGGCTTGTCGGACTGCCCGACAACGGCGCTGCTCTCCTTAGGGAACTCGCTGGCGAGCGCTTGTTTCTTGACGGTCTCCTGTCTGTCTGGCAACCTGAAAAGGCCGTGTGGAGTGACTGAAAAGGCAATAAAATCATTTGCATACTAAAACAGGACGATATTGGCGGGGATCGCGCTCATGATTAAATCCGAACTCGTGCAGCTAATCGCCTCTCGTAATCCGCATCTGTTTCTGAGGGACGTGGAGAACATAGTCAGCGCGATTTTCGAGGAGATTACCGACGCGCTCGCCGACGGAAACCGGGTCGAACTGCGCGGCTTCGGTGCCTTCTCCGTAAAAAACCGTCCGGCACGTACCGGCCGCAATCCGAGAACGGGCGAAGCGGTCGAGGTCGAGGAGAAATGGGTGCCGTTCTTCAAGACCGGCAAGGAATTGCGTGAAAGGCTGAACGGCAGCAAGTAGGCTGCCGTGCGGAATCCGGCAATGCTCAATCGTCTCATGCTGATCGCGGTCCTCGTGCCGCTCGCCATCATCCTGGTGGCGCTCGCCGTCGCCAATCGCGGACCGGCAGCCTTCACGCTCGATCCGTTCAATCCGGGCAATCCGGCGCTGACCTGGCAGATGCCGCTCTTCGTGCTTCTTTTCGCGGCGATTGCGCTTGGCATGATCGTCGGTAGCCTGGCGACCTGGGTGAAGCAGGGCCGCTACCGAAAGCTTTCGCGGCAGCGCAGCCAGGAAGCCGAGATGTTGCGGCAGGCGGCAGCACGCGGCCCGGCGCAATCTGCGCCGCAACTGCCGCAACCCTGAGCCGCGCGGCCCCGCCTTCCGCTTAGAGGAGAGACAAGATGCTGACCATCTCGGCCGACGACGTCGATCGTGGGCTGACTTTCCCCGGCCTGGTCGAGACACTGCGCACTGCTTTCGAGGCAGGCGCGATCCAGCCGGTCCGCCACCATCACACGATCGAGCGGCCGGGTGCCGCCGCATCGACGCTGCTGCTCATGCCGGCCTGGACGGATTTTTCCGCGGCTGGCGCATCGGCCGAAGGCTATATGGGCGTCAAGATCGTCACGGTTTCGCCCGACAACAACACGCTCGGCAAGCCGGCGGTCATGGGCATCTACCTGCTGCTCGACGGCAAAACCGGCGAGCCGAGGGCATTGATCGACGGGCAGCGGCTGACCTTGTGGCGCACCTCCTGTGCCTCGGCACTGGCGGCCGGCTACCTCGCCCGCGAGGATGCCTCGAAGCTTCTCATCGTCGGAGCCGGTGCGCTGGCGCCGTTCCTCGCGCAGGCGCATGCGGCGGTCCGGCCGATCCGTGAAATCCGGGTCTGGAACCGCACCGCAGCCAATGCCGGGAAGGTGGCGGAGCAGCTTTCGGGCCTCGGTCTTTCCGCGACGGCGACTGAAAATCTCGATGCAGCGCTCGGCTGGGCCGACATCGTCTCGGCCGCGACCATCACCACGAGCCCGCTCGTCAAGGGAGCGTTGCTGAAACCGGGAACGCATGTCGACCTGGTCGGCGCCTTCACGCCTGCCATGCGCGAAAGCGACGACGAGGCCATCCGCCGTGCTCGCGTCTATGTCGACACGCGCGCCGGTGCGACCAAGGAGGCGGGCGACATCGTCCAGGCCATTGCCTCCGGCGCGCTCGAGCCGGAATCCATCGTCGCCGACCTGCACGAGCTGGCGCGCGGCCAGAAGAAGGGCCGCGAAAGCGCCGAGGAGATCACGCTGTTCAAGTCGGTCGGCGCGGCATTGGAAGATCTCGCGGCTGCCGTCGCTGTATTCGACACCTTCAAGAGCGCCTGAAGCAGCGCGGACGGCTTTGTTGCGCGGCTGGAAAGCCTGTGCCAAAAGCGGCCAGCATCGTCCGGAGAGACTTTTGAAGCCGACGCGCGACAATCGCCACGAGAGACGTTCCGAGCGCGGCCGGCCACAGTCCCGCGCCGCGCCTCGGGCTGATATTCCCCATTCCGAAGGCCGTCGTTCCGGTACGTTGCCAGCCGAAAAGCTGCCGCTCATCCTCGAGGTCGCGCCCAACGCCGACTATGCGCTCATCGACAGCGGCGACGGCGAGAAGCTGGAGCAATACGGGCCGTACCGCATCGTACGCCCCGAAGGCCAGGCGATCTGGCGCCGTGCGCTGCCCGAAGGCGAATGGCGCCGCGCCGACGCCATCTTCACCGGCGACACCGACGAGGAGGGCATGGGCCGCTGGCGCTTTCCCAAAACGCCGCTCGGCGAGACATGGCCGATGAAGCATGACGGCATCCACTATCTCGGCCGCTTCACCTCTTTTCGCCATGTCGGCGTCTTCCCCGAGCAGGCCTCGCACTGGGACCACATGGCCGGGTTGATCGAGAGGGCCGGGCGGCCGATCAAGGTTCTCAACCTGTTCGGCTATACCGGGCTTGCGTCCCTCGTTGCCGCGCGCGCCGGCGCCGAGGTCACCCATGTCGACGCCTCGAAAAAGGCGATCGGCTGGGCGCGCGAGAACCAGGAGATCGCCGGCCTTCGGGAGAAGCCGATCCGCTGGATCTGCGACGACGCGATGAAGTTCGCCGAGCGCGAGGCGCGCCGCGGCAGCCTCTACGACATCGTGCTGTTCGATCCGCCGGCCTATGGGCGCGGGCCGAAGGGCGAGGTCTGGCAGCTCTTCGACGATCTCCCGGCGCTGACCGAACTCTGCCGGCAGATACTGACGCCGGCGCCGCTCGCCGTGGTTCTGACGGCCTATTCCATCCGCGCTTCCTTCTTCGCCATCCACGCGCTGATGCGCGACACGTTCGCCGGCATGGGCGGCGCGGTCGAATCCGGCGAGCTGATCATCCGCGAGAAGTCGGCCGGCCGCGCGCTGTCCACCTCCCTCTTTTCCAGATGGATCGCTCAATGAGCGGCCAACGCACAGGCGGCGCGCCGGGCCAGGTCAAGGAAGTCACCAGCCTCGCCAATCCCCTGGTCAAGGACATCAAGGCGCTGTCGCTGAAGAAATTCCGCGACCGCGACAACGCCTTCATGGCCGAGGGGCTGAAGCTCGTCATCGACGCGCTCGATCTCGGCTGGTCGATACTGACGCTGGTCTTCGCCAAGTCGGCGCGCGGCAATCCGGCCGTGGAAAAGGCGGCTGCGCGGACGGTCGCGGCGGGCGGAACCGTGCTCGAAGCTTCGGAAAAGGTGCTGACGGCCATCACCCGGCGCGACAATCCGCAAGCGGTGGTCGGCGTCTTCGCGCAAAGGCTGATGCCGCTGAAGGAGATCCGCCCTGTTGGTGAAGACGTCTGGGTGGCGCTCGACCGCGTGCGCGATCCCGGCAATCTCGGCACCGTCATCCGCACGATCGACGCCGTCGGCGCCAAGGGCGTCATCCTGGTCGGGGACGCAACCGATCCGTTCTCGCTGGAGACGGTGCGCGCGACCATGGGCTCGATCTTCGCAGTGCCGGTGGCAAAGGCCTCGCAGGACGCTTTTCTCGCCTGGCGGAAGGGTTTTGCCGGGCTGGTCGCCGGAACCCATCTCAAAGGCGCGGTCGACTACCGGTCGGTCGACTTCAAGGGCCGGCCCGTCCTGCTTCTCATGGGCAATGAGCAGCAGGGGCTGACCGACGAACTCGCGGCAGGCTGCGACAGGCTGCTGCGCATTCCCCAGGCCGGCCGCGCCGATTCGCTCAATCTGGCGGTCGCCACCGGCGTCATGCTTTTCGAGATAAGGCGTTCCGCGCTGACGCTCGACGCGGGCGTGCCTCGATGAGGCGGTTCGCACCCTATGCCGGCCTGGTAGCCGTGGCGGTCGCGCTCGACCAGTGGATCAAATATCTGGTCGAAACCCGGCTGGCGATGCATGAACCGGTCGAGGTGCTGCCCTTCCTGGCGCTCTACCGAACCTACAACACCGGCATCGCCTTTTCGATGCTGTCATCCTTCGGCGACACCGGGCTGATCGTCATATCGCTCGCCGTCATCGCCTTCGTGCTCTATCTCGCCATCCGCTCCACCGCGGACCAGTGGCTCGCCCGAACCGGTTTTGCGCTGATCATCGGCGGCGCCATCGGCAATCTCATCGACCGCGCCGTATACGGCCATGTCATCGACTACATCCTGTTCCATACGCCGGTCTGGTCGTTTGCCGTCTTCAATCTCGCCGACGCCTTCATTACGATCGGTGCGATAGTGGTGCTTGCGGAGGAGTTTTTCGGCTGGCGCCGTCAGCGCGCCGATACCGGCACGCCAGACTGACCGGAAGGCCGATCGTTCTGATCTCGGCAGGAGCAAGACATGTCCGGAAAATTCAAAGCCATCCTGATCAGCCGCGACGAGGAGAAGCGGCAATCGGTCGCCGTCGCCGAACTCGCCGAAGCGGAACTGATGGAGGGCGACGTCACCGTCGACGTCGAGGCGACCACGGTCAACTACAAGGACGGGCTGGCGATCACCGGCAAGGCGCCGGTGGTGCGGCGTTTCCCGATGGTGCCCGGCATCGATTTCGCCGGCACGGTCGCCGCGTCGACCCACCCGGACTGGAAGGCCGGCGACAAGGTGATCCTCAACGGCTGGGGCGTCGGCGAGACGCATTACGGGGCGTATTCCGGCAAGGCGCGCGTCAACGGTGACTGGCTGGTGCCGCTGCCTGCCGGATTGAGCGCCCGGGATGCGATGGCGATCGGCACCGCCGGCTACACGGCGATGCTGTGCGCAATGGCGCTGGAGCGGCAGGGCATCGTGCCGGCGCGCGGCCCCGTCGTCGTCACCGGCGCGGCCGGCGGCGTCGGCTCCGTCGCCATTGCCATACTGTCGAAGCTCGGCTTCCACGTCACCGCCTCCACGGGGCGTCAGTCCGAAGCCGGCTATCTGAAGGAACTCGGCGCGGCGGAAATCATCGGACGCGAGGAACTCTCCGGTCCGGGCAAGCCGCTAGCCAAGGAGCGCTGGGCAGGCGGCGTCGACACGGTCGGCAGCCATACGCTGGCCAACGTCCTGTCGATGACCTCCTATGGCGGCGCCGTCGCCGCCTGCGGCCTGGCTGGCGGCATGGACCTGCCGGCAAGCGTGGCGCCGTTCATCCTGCGTGGCGTGTCGCTCATCGGCGTCGATTCGGTGATGGCGCCGAAAGAACTGCGGCTTGAGGCATGGCGGCGCATCGTCACCGACCTCGATCGCCGCAAGCTCGACCGATTGACCACCACCATCGGCTTCGACGATCTTATCGAGGCCGCCGGGGACATAGTCGAGGGCAGGATCAGGGGCCGCGTCGTCGTCGAGATGTGACCTCTTGCAGCCCTTGAGCTTCGGATTCGGCGATACCGTTAAAATTCGATCGATCGCTCGAAAGCTTCCCTAATCTGTCTCTGCCAAGACATCGGCATGACCGCCGGCTTGGTGCAGGATGACGAATTGGCCACGGAAACCGCCGGCGCTGAGGCCGACGCGGCGGGGCGTCGGCTGGTGGCCGCGCCGCCGCTCGCGCCGGAGTTCCCCAGGCGCACGCCGCGGCTCCTGTCCTTCACCACCGTCATTGCGATCCTCGCGCTTGCCGGCGTCGCAAGTCTGACCGGCGCGCCGGATTTCCTCGTCATGGCGCTGGCGGCGACCAGTGTGGCCTGCCTGGCGGTTCTCGTGCGGGCCCTCCGTGCCGAGAAAAGGGCGGCGGCGATAGTCTCGGAGAATACTGCGCGGAACCGCGCCGAGATCGAGACACTCGCCGACCGCATGTGGGAGCTGCAGGAGAGCGAGGAGCGCTTCCGCGGCCTGATCGACGCGCTCGGCGACCTCGTCGTCCATCGCGACCGCGACGGCGGCATCGTCTACGCCAACAAGGTCTTCGCCGATCTGGTGGGCATCGACCAGCGTGAGCTCGTCGGGCAAACGCTTGCCCAAATCGGCGTCGACGTCGGCATCGTGCCGGACGCCGCCTTTTCCGACGGAGAGTGCCTGAGTTCCACCGATGTGGCCATCCGCTCGGCCGGCGGAACCCGCTGGTTCTCATGGATCGAACTGTCGGTGCACGACAAGGCCAGCGACCATGTCTCGCACCGCGCCATCGCCCGCGATATCACCTCGCGCAAGCGGGCGGAAACGGCGCTGATCAATGCGCGCGAGCGAGCCGAATTCGCCAGCCAGGCGAAGTCGCGTTTCCTCGCCACCGTAAGCCACGAGATACGCACGCCGATGAACGGCATCATGGGCATGGCGAAGTTGCTGGCCGACACCGAGCTTTCGCCGGAACAGCGAACATATGTCGGCGCGGTCTCGACCTCTGCCAGCGCGCTGCTCGCCCTGATCGAGGACCTGCTCGACTATTCCAAGATCGAGGCTGGACGGTTCGACGCCGAGCCGCAGCCAATGTCGCCGCGCGAGATCGCGGACAATGTGGTGGAACTGCTTGCGGCAAAAGCCTTCGCCAAGGATATCGGGCTGGGCTGCCATGTCGCACCCGAGGTGCCGCAGATGATCACCGCCGATCCGGGCCGCGTGCGCCAGGTGCTGCTCAACCTGCTCGGCAACGCGATCAAGTTCACCGATTCGGGCGGCGTGCTGGTAAGCGTGACCCGACCCGAAGACGGCGCAAGCGACATGATCCGCTTTTCCATTGCCGACACCGGGCCGGGCCTGCAGCCCGACGACACGCAGCGCATCTTCGAGGAGTTCGAGCAGGCGGACGGCAGTTCCACCCGGACTCATGGCGGCGCCGGCCTCGGTCTTGCCATTTCGAAACGCCTCGTCAATTCGATGGGTGGCGAGATCTCGGTTACCAGCCAGCCGGGGAAGGGCTCCGAATTCGTCTTCGAGATACCCGCCGCCGGCGCGACGGACGGGCCTCAGATGCGCGGCCAAGTGCTGGCCGGACGCCACGTCGTGCTGCTTTCCAAGAACGCGGTCGAGGCCGAGGCCATCGCCATGACCATTCGCGCCCATGGCGGCACGGTCGGCGTCGCCGCCACCGCCGCGCAGGCAGCGTCGCTGGCGGAAGGCTGCAACGCCCTGCTCGTCGATGCGGCGATAGAGAAGGCCGACGGCCGCGTGCTCAAGCGCCTGCGCCAGGGTGGATTCCCCACGGCTGAAGCGATCACCATGATCGCGCCGACCGATCGCGGCATGCTCGGCGAGTTCCGCGCCAGCGGCTATTCGACTTTCCTCGCCAGGCCGGTGCGCGGGGAAACCCTGCTCAGGGTGCTGCTTGCCAGCCTGGCGGCTCCACCGCCGCCGGCCCAGGCGGCCCACAGGCCGGCTGCGGCGAAGGTGCCGCGCGCCAACAATCGGTTGCCCGGTCTTGCGGTCCTCGTCGCCGAGGACAACGACATAAACGCCATGTTGGCGCGGGCGACGCTGCTCAAGGCCGGACACCGGGTCGATATTGTCGGCAACGGCAAGGCCGCGGTGGAAGCGGTGACCGGCGGCGGCCGCAAGCGCCGCTACGACGTCGTGCTCATGGACCTTCACATGCCGGTGATGGACGGCCTCGACGCCATCGCCGCGATCCGCCGCTACGAGGAGGAAGTCGGCGTTGCGCCCATACCGATCATGGTGCTCTCTGCCGACAGCCAGGAGAAGACGAGGCATGCCGTGCTGGCCCACGGCGCAAGCGGCTTCGTCACCAAGCCGCTCGATCCCGAAATGCTCGTGCGCACCGTGGAAGAACGCGCCGTGGCCTGATCGGCCGGCATATCGCGGTCATCCTGAGCTGGCGTTTGTCTTAGCCCGGCAACCAGCCGGCAAACCATTGCCCGAACCGACCGATCACGGTAGTGTCACAATGCTGTTGCAGTGCGCGCTTATTGCGCACCAAAGAGGGATGGCTCGAGGGAGACTCCACCCGTGCATACAGTCCTGCCGGATCGTGACGCTCACCCGACCGCAACGGCCTTTGCGCACGCCGGACGGCCTTCGGAAAGTCTCCTCACAGGCGTCCTGCTCGGCCGCATCGGCACGCTCGAAGTTCGCCTGGCGCGCAATGCCGCCGAAATAGCCGCCGCGCAGGAAGTCCGCTATCGCGTCTTCTACGATGAGCTCGGCGCCATACAGAGCGACCTTGCTTCGTGCGCCGGACGCGATGCCGACCGCTTCGACGAAGCCTGCGACCACCTCCTGGTGTTCGACACCGCGCTGCCCGGCCCCGACTGCCGTCGGATCGTCGGCACCTACCGGCTCCTTCGGCAGGAAATCGCCGCCAAGGCCGGCGGTTTTTATTCCGAGAGCGAGTTCGACCTGACGGCGCTGGTTGCCCGTCATCCGGGTCAACGATTCCTCGAACTCGGGCGCTCCTGTGTTTTGCCCGAATATCGCTCGAAGCGGACCATCGAGATTCTCTGGCAGGGCATCTGGGCCTACATCAACCACTACCGCATCGGCGTGATGACGGGCTGCGCCTCCTTCCAAGGCATCGTGCCCGCCGCGCATGCCGAGGCGCTGTCCTGGCTGGCGCAGAATTGCCGCGCCCGCCCGGAGTGGGATGTCCGCGCCGCCCCCGGCCGCTATTGCGCGATGGATCTGATGCCGGCTGAGGCGATCAGCGCGAAGGCTGCCCTGGCGGCCATGCCGCCACTGATAAAGGGCTATCTGCGCGTCGGTGCCAGGATCGGCGACGGCTGCGTGGTGGACCATCAGTTCGGCACGGTTGACGTCTTCATCGTCATGCCGGTCAAGGAAATCTCCGCTCGCTACGTCGCCTATTATGGCGGCGAGGCCGAGCGGTTCGCCGCCTGATCTGCCTCGCGGCTGGTCAGGCGATGTCCTCTGGCTTGCGACCGGGCCGGCTCCGGTAGGCCGGAACGCTCCAGCCGAATTTCAGCGCTCCTGCGCGCATGATGAAGGCTGCCGCGAAGGCAATCAGGGCGGCGCTCCCGTCCGGCAGCAGGAAAAGGTCGGCAATCGTGAAGATCGCCGCGCCGGTTATTGCGGCCGTGATGTAGATCTCCGGCCTCAGCAGGACCGACGGCTCGCCGGTCAGCAGGTCGCGCATGATGCCGCCGAATGCAGCCGTCAACACGCCGGTGACGATTGCGATCACCGGCGAGCCGGTGATCGTGAGGCCTCGGGCCGCCCCCATCACGCAAAAGGCGGCGAGGCCGATCGCGTCGAGCCACAAAAGCAGCCTGTAGCGGGACTCGACGAGGTGCGAGATGAAGAACACGATTACCGCTATGGCACCACAGATCAGCAGATAGTTGTGATTGCCGATCCAGAAGACGGGAACGTCGAGAATGAGGTCGCGAAACGTACCGCCACCTATTCCGGTCACGCATGCCAGGAACAGAAAACCGATGATGTCGAGCTGTTTGCGCGAAGCGGCGAGCGCACCAGTGGCCGCAAACACGGCTACTCCCGCATAGTCGAGCAGCTGTATCGGGTCTATGAGGGGCGCGAATGGCGAATAGGGGACTGACATGGCTGTTTCCTGCCTGGATGGCAGAATAGCCGTCAATTTTGTGTCTGCTACTCCTAATCGCTCGATCAGGGGTCCGTCTCGGCCTGGCCGTCCACCGGGCCGGGCTCGGGCGGTGTATCGCTGTCGAACTTCGGGCCACCCTTGGCGACACCCACCATTGCCGGTCGCAAGACCCTGTCTCCGATCGAGTAGCCGGTCTGCACCACCTCCACGACCGTGCCCGACGGCACATCCGGGTTAGGCACTTCGAACATCGCCTGGTGGAAGTTCGGATCGAACTTTTCGCCCTCCGGCTGCAACTTCTTGACGCCATGGCGTTCGAGCGCCGACAGCATTGCGCGTCCGGTGAGTTCGACGCCCTCGATCAATGCCTTGTAGCCGGCGTCGCCGGAAGCCTTCGCCTCGGCAGGAATGGCGTCGAGTGCGCGGGCGAGATTGTCCGAGACCGAAAGCATGTCCCGGGCGAAATTGGCGATCGCGTAGGTGCGAGCGTCATGTACGTCGCGAGCGGTGCGGCGGCGCAAATTCTCCATGTCGGCGGCAACGCGCAGTGCGCGGTCCTTCAACTCCTCGTTTTCCTTAAGCAGGCGCAGAAGGGCCTCGTAGTCGTCGCCGACCGTTCCTTCTGTCCGTTCAGCCTCGTCCCCGGCAGGCTTGGGAGCCTCGGCCGGCTGGTTCTCATCGGGCGCGCGTTCGTCTTTGGCGTGGTCGCTCATAACGTGGTCCGTCAATGTTGGAAGTTGTGCCGCATATCGATGTTTGGAGCCCAAAAATCAAGGGCGGGGACCGCAGGAAGTCTGGCGGGCGGCTTTGACAGGACGGCCGGCAGGTTGCTCGACATTAATTCAAATTTTACCTTGTTGGCAGCTCTGGCCTGCATGGCTGTCCTGCAGGCGGAACCATTCAAATGCGGAATAGTTTCCCAATCGACCCAAGACTTGGACAGACAAATGGCCCGCACCATGCAGCACAACACCAAGCTCCTGCAGACAGAAATCCGAAGGCAATTCGGATCGGCTGGCACGTCGCGCTTTTTGCGGGCCCTGCCCGGCTTCCAGGTCGAACAACAGCTGCCGGACCGATTTGCCGATCTCCTGTCTGAACTCGATCGAGCCGAATCCGACCGGGGCGGCGCCCCCAGGTCATGCAGCGGCACCAACGGATAGCCGGATTGCCGCCCGTTCCCCGCGCAAGCAAGCAGTAGGGCCTCGTTAGAGAACCGCGATGTGGCGGATCATGCTGCTGGCCGACTTACTGCGATGGAACCCTGCGCCAGGAGTATTTTCCTGCCGCGGCCGAGGCCTTGGCGGCCGGCTGATAGAAGACGCCGATGCCGCCGACCTCCCCGTTCCCGAGCCGCTCGAGCAGCACCGGATGGGAGACCTCGAACTCATCGAATCCGACCCTCAGCATGTGCGGCAACTGGTCGATCAGGACCTGGCCAGTCGCGCGCACCCGGCCCTCGAAATTGTGGCGCGAGCGCAAAAGCTCTGCCTTGGAGAAAGAACGCCCGTCGTTGAAAGCCGGAAATGCCAGCGCGACCAGCGACAGGTCGCCGAGCAGGCCGGCAAGGGCATCGAGCTTGTCGCCGGGCTGCAACAGCACACCAAGCCTCTCCCTGGCGGATTTCCGCTGTTCCGGATCGAGGTCGAGGAACGCCTGCAGCGGCAGGATGAAGCGACCGTTGCCCACCAGCGCCTCGGCGCTCTCGGCATGCGTCCACTCGTCCTCGCGAAAGCCCGCCGGCGTCCACAGGCGCGTCGCGGGCTGCTCGGGCGGCGATCCGGACCCGGTGTTGGCTTCGGCCTTGGTCGCTGTCATGGGGGCGAGCATATACTCTTCTTTCTGTTCCGGTGCGGCAGCTAAAGCGAAGCGTCGGTCAGCGATGCGTCGAGGCCGGTCAGGTGGATGCCGCACTCGATCTTGGCCTGGCCCGACCAGCGACCGCTCCTCGCATCCTCGCCGGGCTTGACCGGCTGGGTGCAGGGAAAGCATCCGATGGACAGATAACCGTAGGCGACCAGCGGATTCTCGCGCAGGTGATGCGAACGCATGTACTCTGCCTGGTCGGCGGTGGTCCAGCGCGCCAGCGGATTGATGCGGATGCGCGAGCCGACCGCCTCGAACACCGGTAGCGCCGAGCGCGTCGACGCCTGGAAGCGCTTGCGCCCCGTGAACCAAGCCCGGAAGGGTGCAACGCCGCGTGCCAGCGGCTCGACCTTGCGGATTTCGCAGCATGCGTCGGTGTCGGCCTGATGCAGCCTGCCGTCCGGGTCGAGCCTTTCGAGCGCGGCATCTTCCGGCGTCAGCACGCGCACATCCGTCAGGCCGAAATCGGCGATCAGCGCGTCGCGATAGGAAAGCGTCTCCTCGAAATGCTTGCCGGTGTCGAGGAACAGCACCGGAAGCGCGCGGTCGACGCGCGCGAGGATGTCGAGCAGGACCGCGGAATCCGCACCGAAGGAGGAAACCGCCGCGATGCCGCCGGCGAACTCTTCGCGTATGGACAGTTCGACGATCTTCTCGGCGCTCAGATGTCCGTAGAGCGCATCCAGGCTGGCGGCGCGACCGAGAGCCTCGGCTTCGTCGTCACGCGGCCTTGGCTTCGCCAGCATAGAGCGCCTCCTTGAAAGGCTCCGGGCCGGCCCTGCGATAGGCCTCGATGAATCTTTCTCCGGCATCGTTGCGGATCGCGAGATAGGTCTCGACGATCGTCTCGATCGCATCGACGATCTCGTCCGGGCCGAAGCCGCGACCGATGATGTCGCCGAT
>JALYWP010000104.1 GCA_030852655.1 Pseudomonadota bacterium
CTGGTCCTGCAGGTCGCATTCGCCGCCCTGGTCGCAGATCGGGCAGTCGAGCGGATGGTTGATGAGCAGGAACTCCATCACGCCTTCGCGGGCCTTCCGGACCATCGGCGTGTTGGTGAACATTTCCGGCAGTTCGCCGTTCGGGCCGGGACGCAGGTCGCGCACGCCCATGGCGCAGGAGGCCTGCGGCTTGGGCGGCCCACCTTTCACCTCGACCAGGCACATGCGGCAGTTGCCGGCGATCGACAGCCGCTCGTGGAAGCAGAAGCGCGGCACTTCCGCACCCGCCTCCTCCGCCGCCTGGAGCAGCGTGTAGTGGTCGGGTACCTCGATCTCTTTCCCGTCGACCTTCAGTCTAGCCATATCGCTTCAACCCCAGCGGCCTGAACCGCAACTCCTTGCCGGGCAACGCCCACCTCAGATCAGTCCGCCTCATTCCGCCGCCGCGAGCACCGGTTCTGCCCGATGCGCATTGCGCGAAAACTCGTCGATGCGGCGCTCCACCTCGCCGCGGAAATGCCGCATCAGCCCCTGGATCGGCCATGCAGCCGCGTCGCCCAGCGCGCAGATCGTGTGTCCCTCGACCTGCTTGGTGACGTCGAGCAGCATGTCGATCTCGCGCTTTTGCGCCTCGCCGCGCACCAGCCGCTCCATGACGCGCCACATCCAGCCGGTGCCTTCGCGGCACGGCGTGCACTGGCCGCAGCTTTCGTGCTTGTAGAAATATGAAAGCCTGGCGATGGCCTTCACCACGTCGGTCGACTTGTCCATGACGATGACGGCCGCCGTGCCGAGGCCTGACTTCAGGTCGCGCAGCGTGTCGAAATCCATCGGCGCGTCGATGATCTGCTCAGCGGGCAGGAGCGGCACGGACGCGCCGCCGGGAATGACCGCCAGCAGATTGTCCCAGCCGCCGCGGATGCCGCCGCAATGCGTGTCGATCAGTTCTCGGAACGGGATCGACATCGCCTCCTCGACCGTGCACGGGTTGTTCACATGGCCGGATATGCAGAAAAGCTTGGTGCCGGCATTGTTCGGCCGGCCGAAAGACGAGAACCACGATGCGCCGCGGCGCAGGATGGTCGGCGCCACCGCGATGGATTCGACGTTGTTGACCGTGGTCGGACAGCCATAGAGGCCGACATTTGCCGGGAAAGGCGGCTTCAGGCGCGGCTGGCCCTTCTTGCCTTCCAGGCTCTCGAGCAGCGCCGTCTCCTCGCCGCAGATATAGGCGCCGGCGCCGTGGTGGACGATGATCTCGAAATCGTAGCCGTTTATGTTGTCCTTGCCGATCAGGCGCGCCTCATAGGCCTCGTCGATCGCCCGCTGCAGCGCCTCGCGCTCGCGGATGAACTCGCCGCGGACATATATGTAGGCCGCGACCGCGCCCATGGCAAAACCGGCGACAAGGCAGCCCTCGACCAGCGTATGCGGATCGTGGCGAAGAATGTCGCGGTCCTTGCAGGTACCGGGCTCCGATTCGTCGGCATTGACGACGAGATAGGACGGCCGCCCGTCGCTCTGCTTGGGCATGAACGACCATTTCAGGCCGGTCGGGAAGCCGGCGCCACCGCGCCCGCGCAGGCCGGACGCCTTCATCTCGTTGACGATCCATTCGCGGCCCTTGTCGATCAGGCCCCTGGTGTTGTCCCAATGGCCGCGCGACATCGCGCCGGCAAGCGAACGGTCGAACATGCCGTAGATGTTGTTGAAGATGCGGTCCTTGTCCTGAAGCATTCCTTAGCCCTCAGACCGGGGTTTGCGCGTGAGCGGCTTCTTGTTCTTGGCGCCGAGCGGCTCGCCCGACGGAAGTTCCGGCGCTCTCTTCTCCGGCTGCTCGGACTTGGTCGAGCGGGATTTCCGCTGCTTCACCTCACCCTCGACCTCCGGCTCTGCCATATTGGCCGCCCTTGCGTCGTGCGTCGGCGGCTCGGCGCTGGCTTCTTGCTCAGCCTGCACGCTCACCTTCTCCGGCGAGGGCGTCTTCAACGTGCCATTCGTCTCCGGAGCATAGGTTTGCGGCCTGCCCGCCTTTGACGGCGGAACTTCCGCGCCTTCCGTCTCGGCGCCCGCGGGCCTTTCCTCACCCTGGCCGTCGCGCGTCGACTTCAGAATCACAGCCTCGTCCGTAAGCGACGTCAGCCCCGATTGCGGCTCGGAGACGATGCGGCCGTTCTGGGGGCCGGTCGGCACATGCGCCCCCTTGCCATTTGCGAATTCGTCGATGATCTCTTCCAGCCGCTCGGGCGTCAGATCCTCGTAGGTGTCCTTGAATATCATCACCATCGGTGCGTTGACGCAGGCGCCGAGGCACTCGACCTCTTCCCACGACAGCATGCCGCGCTCATTGGTATGCAACTGCTCGGGATGGATTCTGCTTCGGCAGACATCCATCAGGGCTTCGGCGCCGCGCAGCATGCATGGCGTCGTGCCGCAAACCTGGACGTGGGCGCGTCGGCCGACCGGCTTCAACTGGAACTGCGTGTAGAAGGTCGCGACCTCCAGCGCACGAATATAGGGCATGCCCAGCATGTCGGCGATATGCTCGATGGCGGCCTTGGTGACCCAGCCCTCCTGCTCCTGCGCCCGCATCATCAGGGGGATGATCGCGGACTGCTGGCGGCCTTCTGGATATTTGTCGATGGTCTGCTGCGCCCATTCGCGGTTGGCGCGATTGAAGGCGAAGCTCTCGGGTTGCACGGAAGCATCTGCAAGGCGACGGACTGACATTAACGATCGACCTCACCAAACACGATGTCGAGGGAGCCAAGCACGGCGGCGACGTCGGCCAGCATGTGGCCGCGGCAGAGAAAATCCATGGCCTGGAGATGCGCGAAACCCGGCGCCCTGAGCTTGCAGCGGTAAGGCTTGTTGGTGCCGTCCGAGACGAGATAGACGCCGAACTCGCCCTTCGGCGCCTCGACGGCAGCGTAAACCTCGCCGGCCGGCACGTGATAGCCTTCCGTGTAGAGCTTGAAGTGATGGATGAGCGCTTCCATCGAGCGTTTCATGGCGGCGCGCCTGGGTGGCACAACCTTGCCGTCGAGGTTGGAGACCGGCCCTCCGCGATCCTTGCCGAGCAGGCGATCGAGGCACTGGCGCATGATTCTCGCGGCCTGGCGCATCTCCTCCATGCGGATGAGATAGCGGTCGAAGCAGTCGCCGTTCTTGCCGACGGGGACGTCGAACTCCAACTCGGAATAGCACTCGTAGGGCTGCGATTTCCTGAGGTCCCAGGCCGCGCCCGAGCCGCGAACCATGACGCCAGAGAATCCCCATGCCCAGGCGTCCGCGAGGCTGACGACACCGATATCGACGTTACGCAGCTTGAAGATGCGGTTGGGGGTGAGAAGTTCGTCGAGGTCGTCGATCGTCTTCAGGAACGGATCGATCCAGCGGGCAATGTCCTCGAGAACCTGGTCGGGGATGTCCTGATGGACCCCACCTGGCCGGATATAGGCCGCGTGCATGCGCGACCCGCTGATGCGCTCGTAGAAGACCATCAGCTTTTCGCGTTCCACGAAGCCCCAGAGCGGCGGGGTCAGCGCGCCGACGTCCATTGCCTGGGTCGTCACGTTGAGGAGGTGGCTCATGATGCGGCTGAGCTCCACGCAGAGCACGCGGATCAGTTGACCGCGCTTCGGGATCTCGATGCCGAGCAACCGCTCCGTGGCGAGTGCGAAGGCATGCTCCTGGCTCATCGGCGCGCAATAGTCGAGCCGGTCGAAATAAGGGAGAGCCTGCAGATAAGTTTTTGCCTCGATCAGCTTCTCGGTGCCGCGGTGGAGGAGCCCGATATGCGGGTCGACACGGTCCACCACCTCGCCGTCGAGCTCCAGCACAAGGCGCAGCACGCCATGCGCCGCGGGATGCTGCGGCCCAAAGTTGATGTTGAAGTTGCGGACGGCGGTCTCAGCCATTTACTGCTTTGCCTTTTCATCGCCCGGCAGCACGTAGTCGGTGCCTTCCCACGGCGAGAGGAAATCGAAATTGCGGAACTCCTGCTTGAGCTCAACGGGCTCGTAGACAACGCGCTTGACCTCGTCGTCGTAGCGAACCTCGACGAAGCCGGTGAGCGGAAAGTCCTTCCGCAACGGATGGCCTTCGAAGCCATAGTCCGTAAGCAGGCGGCGCAGGTCAGGGTGTCCGGAGAACAGCACACCGTAGAGGTCGTAGGTCTCCCGTTCGAACCAGTCGGCACCGGGATAGACGCCGGTGATCGACGGAACGGGCGTCTCTTCGTCCGTCATAACCTTCAGCCGGATGCGCAGGTTCTTCCTTGGCGAGAGAAGATGATAGACCACGTCGAAACGCTTGGCCCGAGCGGGATAGTCGACGCCGCAAACGTCCACCAGGGACGCAAACAGGCAGGCAGGATCATCGCGCAGGAACGTGGAGATTGCGATGATGTCCTCCGGCGCGACCGTAAGGGTCAGTTCGCCATAGGCGACCTGGGAGTCTACGATCTTGCCGCCAAGCTTTTCGGTGAGATGGGCCGACAGAGCCGCCAGTGCTTCACTCACGCCTCACCTCTCGATCGTGCCGGTACGGCGTATCTTCTTCTGCAGCAGGAGCAGGCCGTAGAGAAGCGCTTCGGCCGTGGGCGGACAGCCTGGCACATAGATGTCGACCGGCACGACGCGGTCGCAACCCCGCACCACCGCATAGGAATAGTGATAGTAGCCGCCGCCATTGGCGCACGAGCCCATGGAAATCACATAACGGGGCTCCGGCATCTGGTCGTAGACCTTGCGCAGAGCCGGCGCCATCTTGTTGGTCAACGTGCCCGCGACGATCATGACGTCGGACTGACGCGGCGAAGCGCGCGGCGCGATGCCGAATCGCTCACTGTCATAGCGCGGCATCGCCGTATGGATCATCTCCACGGCGCAGCAGGCGAGGCCGAAGGTCATGTACATCAGCGAGCCCGTCCGCGCCCAGGTGATCAGTGCCTCGGACGAGGTGACGAGAAAGCCCTTGTCGGAGAGTTCCTCGTTAATGGCGCCGAAGAACGGGTCGTTCGCGCCGACCGGCTTGCCGGTCGATGGGTCGATGATGCCCTTCGGCTCCGGGGCGACGAGCGTACCGGTGGTCGTTCCGGGGGTCATGGTCGGGCTCAATCCCATTCCAGGGCTCCCTTCTTCCATTCATATATAAAGCCGATGGTCAGCACGCCCAGGAACACCATCATCGACCAGAAACCGAGCATTCCGATCTCCCCGAAGGACACCGCCCATGGAAACAGGAAGGCCACTTCGAGGTCGAAGATGATGAAGAGGATCGACACCAGATAGAAGCGGACGTCGAACTTCATGCGGGCGTCGTCGAAGGAATTGAAGCCGCACTCATAGGCAGACAGTTTTTCCGGATCGGGATTGCGATAGGCGACGAGGAAGGGCGCCACGATCAGCGCAACGCCGACGACCAGGGCGACACCGATAAAAATGACGATGGGCAGGTAGGAGCCCAAAAGTTCACTCATTGCTGCAAGCCCGCGGATACGATCCAGTTTGGTTTACAGCACGGGACCCGGTTGAGGAAGCGCGACAGACTGTACGCTGAACCGTTTCGGGGTCCATGCTGCAACGCGGCGTTGGTTAGCGCAGCAGTCCCGGTGAAGCAAGACAAACCTTGACCGAAGGCAGGCACTTCATACCTTTGAATTCCTTCTCCACTTTTGCCTGCTGACACGCCCTGGCAGAAAACACTGCTAGGATGACGCGCAAATGTCCGATTCCCGACCTGACATGTCTGCATCATTCGCCAACGTTATGCATCTTGGGCTAGGTGCCCGATGAGGGAGAAGCTTTCTCTCCCCGAGGCCCGCCGTGTCGTGCTCGCCGCGCAGGGCTTTTCCGGAGCGCGCGCAGCTGGCCCGATCGGCCGCCCGCATTTCAACAAGGTGCTGGCGCGACTCGGCCTCTTCCAGATCGATTCGGTGAGCGCGGTGGTGCGCGCCCACTACATGCCGCTCTTCTCCCGGCTCGGCCCCTATCCGATGGCGCTTCTCGATGACGCAGCGTCACCGAAGAAGCGGCGTCTTTTCGAATACTGGGCGCATGAAGCATCCTTCCTGCCGCTCGAGATCTGGCCGCTGATGCAATGGCGCATGGAGCGCGCTCGCGCCAACGACGAAAGCGAAATCTACAAGGGCCTTGCGCGCTGGGCTGCGCAGAACGGGAAGCTGATCGAGGCAATTCACGGCGAAGTGGCCGAACGCGGGCCGATCGCCGCCTCGGATATCGACGGCGCCAAGGGCAAGGGCGGCTGGTGGGGCTGGAGCGACGAGAAGCACGCCTTCGAATGGTTGTTCTGGGCCGGACGCATAACCACCCATTCGAGGCGCGGCTTCGAGCGTCTCTACGATTTGCCCGAAAGGGTGATCCCGAAGGATATCTTCGACGCCCCTGTCCCGAAACCCGAAGATGCTCATCGCGAACTGCTGCGCATATCGGCGCGGGCCCTCGGCGTCGCCACCTATGGCGACCTGCGTGACTATTTTCGCCTGTCGCCCTCCGACGTGAAGGGCCGGCTCGAGGAACTGGTGGAGGGCGGCGAGCTTCTTCCGGTCAAGGTCGATGGCTGGAAGCAGCCGGCCTACCTCCATGCCGGCGCGCGCGCGCCTCGAACGGTCCATGCGCGCGCACTGCTGGCGCCCTTCGACCCGCTGGTCTTCGAGCGCTCGCGGGCCGAGAGGCTGTTCGACTTCCGCTACCGCATCGAGATCTACACGCCTGCGGCCAAGCGCCAATACGGCTACTACGTGCTGCCATTCCTGCTCGGCGACACGATCGTCGCGCGCGCCGACGTCAAGGCCGACCGCCCGGCCGGGGTCTTGCGCGTGCTGGCGACCTATGCCGAGCCCGGCGCACCGCCCGAAACCGCCGCCGAACTGCTGGACGAGTTCAGGCTGATGCAGGCCTGGCTCGGGCTCGAGCGCATGGAGGTCATGCCGAAAGGCGATCTCGGACCGGCACTGGCGAAGCTGGCGCGGGCTGAACGGGGGAAGTCGTAGCCGCGCGTTGACTTCCGGCAGCGGGCGAGCCTAGTCCTCGCCTTTCCATGCGATCGCGGGAGGCTGGATGGCGCAGTCCTTGGTTGGTCCGACGCTCTACCATGCTCTCCTCCAGTCTGCGAAGGAGCCTTGCCGCGAGAAGGAGCCGATGTCATGACGCCCCGCCGGTTTGCAGACGACATCGCGCTTTGCCTCGTCTTTTTCACGCGGCTGCCGCTGCCGCATTTCGACTTTGGTTCGCGCACATTGGCGCAGGCAATCTGGGCAGCACCGCTGGTCGGCGTTGCGGTGGCGGTGGCGGCGAGCGCCGTGCATGCGCTGGCGAGCGCCGCCGGACTGTCGCCAGAGGTGGCCGCCGCGCTTGCGCTGGGTGCGGCGATGCTGACGACAGGCTGCCTGCACGAGGACGGACTGTCTGACGTCGCGGACGGTTTCGGCGGCGGCAGGACGCAGGATCGGAAGCTCGATATCATGCGCGACAGCCGCATTGGCGCATACGGCGCGTCGGCGCTGCTGATGTCGGTGCTGATCCGCTGGAGCGCGCTGGCTCAACTCGGCAACCCGCTGTGGGTCTTCTGCGGGCTCCTCGCCGCCCATGCGGCATCGCGCGCGCTGCTGCCGGCCTTCATGCAAATCGTGCCGCCCGCGCGGCAGGACGGGCTTGGCGCGGGGGCGGGAGCCGTAACGGCGGACACTGTCTATATTGCGCTGGCGATCGGCGCGGTGGCGCTGCTGGCACTCGGCCTGTCCGGGCTGGTGGCGGCCGTGATCCTTCTCGTTGCCGTCTTCTACGCTTTTCGCGCCTTGTGCATGCGCCAGATCGGCGGCCAGACGGGCGATACGCTGGGAGCGCTGCAGCAGGCTGGCGAAGTGACCGTGTTGCTGGTCGCGGCGGCCGCCCTCACCTGATCAAACTTTCAAGCCTTTGATTCGATCACGGAGCAGTCTTTTCCATGCCATTCAAAACATTCGATGAATTGCGCGCAAGCTGCACCGGTCTCTGGCCCGGGGACGAGGCGGCGGCCAAGGCCGCACTCGCCCGTCAGGACACGCTGACCAAGCCGCAAGGCAGCCTTGGGCGTCTCGAGGAGATCGCGGCCTGGCTGGCGCGCTGGCAGGGCCGCGCCATGCCGAGGCTGGGAAAGGTGCAGGTCGTGGTGTTTGCGGGATCGCACGGCGTCACCGCGCAGGGCGTGTCGGCCTTCCCGGCCGAGGTGACCCACCAGATGGTGGCGAATTTTGCCGCGGGCGGCGCGGCCATCAACCAGCTTGCCCGTGCGGTGGGCGCGGAGCTTTCGGTCGTGCCGCTCGAGGTAGAGCGCCCGACCGGCGACTTCACGCGGGAGGCCGCGATGGACGAAGCGGACTTCTTGAAGGCCGTGTCGGCGGGCTATGCGACGGTCGCCGATGATTCCGATCTCGCCTGCTTCGGCGAGATGGGAATCGGCAACACCACGACGGCTGCGGCGATTGCCTCGGCACTGTTCGGCGGCGAGCCGGCGAAATGGGTCGGGCGCGGCACCGGGGTCGACGACGCGGGGCTGGTGCGCAAGGCGGCGGCAATCGAGAAAGGGCTCGCACTGCACGAGGCTTTGCTCGGCGATCCGCTGCAGGTCGCGGCAGCACTCGGTGGGCGCGAGCTTGCGGCGATCCTGGGCGCGACGCTCGCCGCGCGGCACAAAAGGGTGCCGGTGCTGCTCGACGGTTTCGTCTGCACGGCGGCGGCCGCGCCGCTGCAAAAGCTGGACCCGTCGGGATTGGAACATGCGCTGGCCGGGCACGTCTCGGCCGAGGCCGGCCACCGCGGACTGCTTGCCGCGCTTGGGTTGACGCCACTCTTCGACCTCGGCATGCGGCTCGGCGAAGGCTCGGGCGCCTGCCTGGCGGTCAACGTCGTGCGCTCGGCGCTGGCTTGCCACGCCGGCATGGCGAGCTTTGCCGAGGCGGGCGTGTCGGAAGGCTAGCCTGCAGCATGCCTCCTGACGTCATGCTGCCACGAGGGACGCGACACTGCGAAACGCCCTGTGGCCGCCACGATTTCTCGATTTTCGCACACCGCTGCCGTTAGGGCATCCCTGTCCTAACGGCATGCCTTTCCGGGTGACTCCTGCCGAAATCCCTGCAATGCTTGAGGCGGCTCGTATGCGGCCCCGGTTTCGACAGGCACCGAAGGTGCGATTTTGGAGGAATATCCCATGCTGAACAGACGCGAATTCCTGGTCACCACCGCGGCGGCGGCCGTCGCGACGGCTTTCCCGTTCGCGGCCGCATTGGCGCAGGATGCGCCGCAACTGCAGGTGTTCGTACCGGCGGCGCCAGGCGGCGGCTGGGACCAGACGGCGCGCGTGATGGAGCAGGTGCTGCGCAAGGAGAACCTGATCTCTGGCGCGCAGATCACCAATGTCGGCGGCGCCGGCGGAACGGTGGGCTTGCCGCAATTCATCAACCAGTGGAACGGCCGTCCCAACGCCCTGATGGTCGGCGGCATGGTGATGGTCGGCGCCATCCTGACCAACAAGTCGGCCAACAAGCTGACCGAGGTCACGCCGATCGCCCGCCTGACCGGGGAGTTCGAAGCGCTGGTCGTGCCGGCTGCGTCGCCATTCCAGACGGCGGAGGATTTCGTCGCGGCGCTGAAGGCCGACCCGACCAAGGTGCCGGTCTGCGGCGGCTCGGCCGGCGGCTCGGACCACATTTTGTTCGGCCTGATCGCCAAGACGGTCGGCGTACCTGCGACGAACCTCTCCTACGTCCCCTTCGCCGGCGGCGGCGAAGCGCTGGCGGCCCTGCTCGGCAACCAGGTGGCGGCGGGCATCTCCGGCTATGGCGAATTCGCCGAGCAGGTGAAGGCCGGCAATCTGCGGCTTCTGGCGGTCTCGTCGGACAAGCGGCAGGAAGGCATCGACGCGCCGACGCTGAAGGAATCCGGCGTCGACGTCGAACTGTTCAACTGGCGCGGCGTGTTCGCGCCGCCCGGCGTGTCCGACGAAGACAAGGCGGCCATGATCGCGCTTGTCACGAAGATGACCGAGAGCGCCGCCTGGGCGGAGGAGTGCAAGAACCGCAACTGGACCTCGATCCCGCTCGCTGGCGACGATTATGCGAAATTCCTCGCCGAGGACACGGTGCGCATCGAGGCTATCCTCAAGGATCTCGGCCTCGCATAACGCGCTGGAAGGGGCGGCTTTCGGGCCGCCCTTGCCGCATATGAGCGAATGCCGGCGCAGTGCGCCGGCTGCCGTGGAGGGACAGATGACCAGCAACGACAGCCAGGAGGCCGCCGGGCCGCGCCTTGCCATGCCCGAGTTCCTGATCGGGCTGGGCCTGCTCGCCTGCGCGGCGGTGGTGCTCTGGCAGACCCTGGCGATCCCGGTCTCGCCGATGTACTCCAAGGTCGGTCCGACGGTCTTCCCCTACATGACCATGGCCGGTCTTGCCCTACTGGCGGTCCTCCTGATGGTGGCGGGGATCCGCGGCGGCTGGCAGCCCGACGAGGAAAAGGAGGCGCCGTCCGACTGGAAGGCGCTGGCGTTCGTTATCGCCGGGTTGGTCGCAAACGTGCTGCTCATCCAGCCGCTCGGCTTCACCGCTGCGTCGGTGGTGATGTTCGTTCTGGTGTGCTTCGGCTTCGGCAGCCGGCGCCCGCTGCGTGACGCGCTGATCGCACTGCTGCTGGCGCTGGCCGCCTATTTCGGCTTCGCCCGGGCGCTCGGGGTCAACATCGGCGCCGGCATCATCGAGAATACACTCAATGTCGGCATCGACTTCGTCCTCGGCCTGGGGAACTGACTTATGGAAGCGCTCGCTCCCCTCGCCAATGGTTTTGCCGTCGCCTTCACGCCGACCAACCTCCTTTGGTGCCTGGTCGGCACGACGCTCGGCACGGCGATCGGTGTGCTGCCGGGACTCGGGCCCGCACTGACCATCGCACTTCTGCTGCCGATCACCTACCAGGTCGCGCCGGAAGCTTCTTTCATCCTCTTCGCCGGCATCTATTACGGCGCCATGTATGGCGGGTCGACGACCTCGATCCTGCTCAACACGCCGGGCGAAAGCGCCACCATCGTCACCGCGCTGGAAGGCAACCGCATGGCCCGCTCCGGGCGCGGCGGGGCAGCACTCGCCACTGCGGCGATCGGCTCCTTCGTCGCCGGCACGGTCGGTACGCTGGGCGTTGCCTTCCTTGCGCCGGTGGTGGTTGGCTTCGCGCTCGCCTTCGGCCCGGCAGAATATTTCTCGCTGATGGTGCTTGCCTTCGTCATGGTGTCGGCGGTGCTCGGTTCCTCGTCGGTACGCGGGCTGTCTTCGCTGTTCCTGGGCTTCTTCCTCGGCATGATCGGCGTCGACCTCCAGACCGGCCAGCCGCGCTTCACCTTCGGGCTCGTGGAACTGCTGGACGGCGTCAGCATCGTCATCGTGGCGGTCGGGCTCTTCGCCGTCGGCGAGACGCTCTACATCGCCTCGCGCCGCTATGCCGGCAAGGACGAGATCGTACCGCTGAAAGGCTCGCTCTACATGACCGCTCGGGAATGGGGACGGTCATGGAAGGCCTGGATACGCGGGGCGTGCATCGGCTTTCCCATCGGCGCACTGCCGGCGGGCGGCGCTGAGATCCCGACCTTCCTGTCCTATGCGGTGGAAAAGAGACTGTCGAAGCACAAGGAGGAGTTCGGCACGTCCGGCGCGATCGAGGGTGTCGCCGGGCCGGAAGCCGCCAACAACGCATCGGCCGCCGGCGTGCTGGTGCCGATGCTCACGCTCGGTCTGCCGACATCTGCGACCGCGGCGATCATGCTGTCCGCCTTCCAGAGCTACGGCATCCAGCCCGGTCCGCTGCTGCTTACCACCCAGGCAAACCTGGTCTGGGGCCTGATCGCGTCGCTGTTCATCGCCAACGTCATCCTCGTCGTGCTCAACCTGCCGCTGATCGGCCTGTGGGTGCGGCTGTTGAAGATACCCGCGCCGCAGCTCTACGCCGGCATACTGGTGTTCGCGACGGTCGGCAGCTACGGCATCTCGCAATCGCCGATCGACCTCGTGATGCTCTATCTCCTCGGCGGGGTCGGCTTCCTGATGCGGCGTTTCGATTTCCCCACTGCCCCCGTCATCATCGGCATGATCCTCGGGCCGATGGCCGAGGCGCAATTCCGCCGCGCCATGACCATCGCCAATGGCGACTGGACGGTGTTCTTCACCCAGCCGCTGTCGCTGACCTTGCTGCTGCTGGCATTGGCCGGTCTCGTTGCGCCACGCATTTACGGCCATATCCAGCGGCGGCGGCTGCGCGGGCAGGAGCCGGTGCCCGGCGATGCCTGACGCAAGACCCGCCGGCCTGCTTTCCGGCATACGCGTGCTCGACTTGACCAACGTGCTGGCGGGCCCTTACTGCGCCTACCAGTTGGCGCTGCTCGGCGCCGACGTGATCAAGGTCGAGCAACCAGGCGGCGGCGACCTCGCGCGCCAACTCGGCGCCTCGCCGGAGTTGAACAAGGCCGGCATGGGCGCGTCCTTCCTGGCGCAGAATGCGGGCAAGCGGTCGGTCGCGCTCGACCTCAAGAAGGAAGTGGACCGGCAACGGTTCCTCGATCTGGTGGCGACTGCCGATGCGCTGGTGGAAAACTTCCGGCCCGGCGTGATGGCGCGGCTGGGGCTTGGTTACGAGCGTCTGAAGGAGATACGGCCGGGGCTCGTCTACTGCGCGATCTCGGGCTTTGGCCAGAACGGGCCGATGCGCGACAATCCGGCCTACGACCAGATTATCCAGGGACTGTCGGGAGTAATGAGCATCACCGGCACGGAAGAGACCGCGCCGCTGCGCGTCGGCTATCCGGTCTGCGACACGATCGGCGGGCTCGCCGGCGCCTTCGCCATCGTCTCGGCGCTGCTCAGGCAGAAGACATCGGGTGAAGGCGCGTTTCTCGACGTATCGATGCTGGAGGCGACGCTGTCGGCGCTTGGCTGGCCGGTGTCGAATTTCCTCACCGCCGGCGTCGAGCCGAGGGCGATGGGCAACGAGAACATGACGGCCGCGCCGTCGGGCACTTTCCGCACCGGTGACGGACTGCTCAACATCGCGGCCAACAAGCAGGAGCAATTCGAAACGCTCTGTGGCCTGATCGGGCGGCCGGAGCTTGCCGGGGACCCGCGCTTCGCCGAGCGCGAGACACGCAAGAAGAACCGCGCCGAGCTAAACGCCGCGATCGACGAGGCACTGGCGGTTCGGCCGGCTTCGGTTTGGGAGGAGACTTTCAACCGCGCCGGCGTGCCAGCGGGCCGGGTGCTGACGATCCCCGAAGTGCTGGCGGAGCCGCAGGTGGCCGGCCGGGAGATGACGCGGCGCTTCGACGGCGTGCTGCCGGATGGGCAGGCGTTGACGGTGGTGCGTGGCGGCTTCCTCGTCGACGGGCAGGCGCCAATGGCCGCAATGCCGCCGCCAAGGCTCGGCGAGCATTCGGAAGAGATTTTCGCGACGATGCCCAAACGGTCGAAACCTGCTTCCTGACGAAGGGCGATGCCGTCTGGTGCAAATCGGCTAACATCCATCGTGCGCAGCAGGTCCAAAGGAACCCGGCGTGGCCCTGCCGCGCACGCGATTTCCGGAATCCGTCAGGCCTCAGTGACCGCCATAGGGGTTTTCATTGTCGTTGCCGGGGCTTTCATTGTCGTCTGGCCCCTCGTTCTCCCCGCCCCTGCTGCGCGGCCGAGACCGCTGGACGGCACCGCTATGGTCCTTGTGCTGTGTGCCCGCTACCGACAGACCGCAACTGCCACTGGCGAACCCCTGGAAGCCGCGCGAAAGCCGCTGCCGGCCGGACAGGAAGGGGAAGGCCAGGTCCGTGCCGACCGTCGCGAAGACATCGCGGTTGACCCGCGAGGGATCGCTGACCCCACCGCCCGGCGTCGCGACGACCACATCGCAGCGCCGCCTCAAATCCTTGCAGCCATTGGCACCGCAGAAACGGGCCGCGCCATCGAGCAGGACGACGGAAGTGATGCCGCCCGCGCCGATGAAGATATCGAACCTGGTACCGCGAACGCCGATCGTCCCAGCCGGCGTCACGATCTCGTACGCGTCCGACCTCGACTTGCCGCTGATCCAGCGGAACGAGCCCCGCGCCGCGTTGAGCGTGAGCTTGTCGAAGGTCTTGGCTCCGTCATAGACGAAACGGTCGATAACGACCGAGGAGTTGCGGCCGACCGCGAATTTGGAGCCGTCGCGAAACATGAACTCGCCGAGCCCGCTGCTGGACGTGCGGATGCGTTCGTCGCGATAGACCGGCGAGCGCTTCGCGAGCGGTCCGGCATCGCCGGTAACGGTCGTCCTGATCAGCGTGGCCTGGCCGACCTCTTCCTGTGCGGCGGCGGGAAGCGCCGCGGAAACGAGCATGGCGGTCGTTGCAATCGCCGACGTCAGCTGTAACCTCATGGACTCCTCCTCTGGCGACCAAGGGATTGAGTTCACATACTATGAACGGCGCTGTAACGCCTCTATGTCAGGAAGTTGCAGAAACGTTACCGAAAAGATTCCGGGCTGACAGGGCCAGCGGGGTGAAAGGCGACTGGGCTCTTCACGGACGGCGCGGTTTGCCCTAACCGATCGCATCGACATGACTCAGACGCCAACGAGGAAAGAATGAGCAGGATCAGCGAAGCCGCGCGCGGCGTCTATACCATCTCGCCGACGCCCTTTACGGACGGCGGTGAGCTCGACCTGGATGGGGCCGATAGGCTGGTCGACTTCTTCCTCGACAAGGGTGTCGACGGCATAACCATCCTTGGCGTACTCGGCGAGGCGACGAAGCTGACGCCCGACGAGTCCGACGCCTTCATGCGCAAGGTGCTGAAGCGCGTCAACGGGAAGAAACAGGTCGTCGTCGGCGCCAGCAATCCCGGCACCGACAATCTCGTGCGCTTTGCGAAGACTGCCATGGACGCCGGCGCCGCGGGACTGATGATCGCGCCGATTGCGGGCCTCAAGCACGACGAACAGGTTTTCGGCTATTGGGCCGAGCTGCTGGAGCGGCTGGGCCCAGACATTCCGGTCTGCTACCAGGATTTTCCGCAGACCACCGGCGTCGTCACCTCGGTCGCCGTGCTCAATCGGCTGATCGACGCTTTCCCCAATTTCGTGATGCTGAAGCACGAAGAATCGCCTGGCCTGCCGAAGATCACCGCCATGCGCGCGGCGGCTGCGGACGGCAAGCGCAGACGAGTCTCGATCCTCGTCGGCAATGGCGGCCTGCATCTGCCGCAGGAACTGAGGCGGGGCGCCGACGGCGCGATGACCGGCTTCGCCTATCCCGAAATGCTGGTCGAGGTGTGCAGGAGGTTCCACGCCGGCGATGCGGAAGGCGCCGAAGATTTGTTCGATATCTACCTGCCGATCCTGCGCCACGAGCAGCAGATGGGCTTTGGCCTCGCCATCCGGAAGGAAGTGCTGCACCGGCGAGGCGCGCTGCGCTCGGCGGCTATGCGTCACCCGGGCCCGAAGCTCGGCAAGGCGGACCATGTCGAACTCGACCAGTTGATGGATCGGCTGAAGCGACGGCTGGGCGGCTAAACCGTCGTCTTCCGCTTGATGCCCTGGCGCAGGACGACTTCGTCGCCGCGCAGCGAGGCGAACTGGTCGGCCTGCCGCAGGGCCCGGCCAAAGCGCACGCCCGCGATCTTCTCGATCTCGGACAGCGGAACGAGCGCCGGCATGAATTCAGACGGCACCTGGAACTCGAAGTCGACATCTGCGAGTTCCTGCTCGAGCACGAAGCCGTAGGCGGCAAGCCCTTCGTCGACGCGCGAGACGATTACCTTCCAGTAGCGCGACGGGATCCTGGCGCGCAGCTTCACGCCCTGGCCGCCAGCGCCGACGAAGACGGCATCGCCGGGATCGAGCACCGGCCCGGCGAAGACGCAAAGCCGTTCGTTCGCCGCCTCCGACAGGACGTGATTCTCGAGATCGCCCCAATTGTCCCGGCCGCTCGCAGAGCGGTTGAAATCGCCGATCTGCGGCGAGCAGTTGGTGACATGGTAGCTGTCACCATTGGCGCGCCTCACCTCGTCATAGGTGCGGCCCCAGGCGACATCGTCGCGGCGCACGATATGGCCCTTGTCGAACGCCTTGCGGTCCTTGGTGAAGAAGATGTCAGGCAGTTGCAGCGTCTCCTCGAGGCGCGGATCGACGAACCAGCGCTCCTGGTCGTTCTTGCCGAGGCCGGAAAGGCCGCGGCGCGTATAGTCCCTGCCCGGCTCCGGCTTTCTCAGGTCAGGCGCCCTGGTGACATTGCAGGCGGTGAACAGCGCCAGCCGCCGCTCCGCATGCATGGACAGCGAAAAGTTCTGGTAATGCAGCACAGTGGCGCCGTCGCGGGTTTTCGCCAGCACCTTGGCGCTTGCCGGCTTCGGCATCGCAACGGAAAGTTTCGGCAGATCTTGTGCAGGATCGTTGAGGAAGCCGGGGTCGTAGCCCTTGCGCGTCGAGTAGTCGCTATCGTGATCGGGCTCGCGCATGGCCTCGGCTCCGGCCTCGTCGACAGCCGCCGGCTCAACCGAGACCGCCACTGCCTGGCCGAGCGAAAAGGTGATGCGCAAGGGCAGATCGATGACCACGCAGCCATGCTGGGTCGACACCGACAGGCCGGAGGTCGGCGTCGAAACGGTTGCCGGGCCCGTTCCGGGAGACGCCGTATCAACGCCGCCTGCCGCATCATCCGGATCGGCAGCATCGGCACGCAGCCAGCAGCCGGACCATTCCGTGCCGCCGCCTGGCGGATTGCCGGCGAAGTTTACGCCCGCCGCGATGACGCGGTCGTCGCGCGAAAGGGCGGCGGCGGGGACCGCGTAGTTGCGTTCATGGAAGCGACCGCCGAAATGCAGGCCGAGCACCTCGCCGCTATCGAGGTCGAACATGGCCGACCCCGAATTGCCGCCGAGCGTCGACACGTCATGGGTCGCGGCTGCCACCGGCTTTCCGAAGCTCGACGTATCGACACCGCCCTGCAACTGGCCGGGCTGCAGTTTCTTGACGCCGTAGCGTCCCTCGAAGATGTCGTTCTGAACTGACGTCGGATTGCGCGGGTCGAAGGCCGGATAGCCGACGATGAAGATGTCGCGTCCCGCGAGATCGCGCGCATCGGCGAGGCCGAGCGCAAGCGGCTTGCCCGCCGGCAGCCCGTCGACCGCGAGCAGCGCCATGTCCCAATAGGGATGGATCATCACCACCTTGCGCACGCTGAGCACCGTCCCGGCAGGCCGTCCGTGCTCCTTCTTCAGGTCGATGCCGGCGACAGCACCGGTCTTGAACGACAGGCGCTTGTCACCCAACCCTTCGGCGAAAAGCTCGGCGACATGACGATTGGTCATCACAAGGCCCGGGCCCACGACGAAGCCGGTACCGCCATAGGGAATGCGGCTGCCCGGCAGTTCGATGCGGCCGACCAGGGGGATCGCCGCCTCGATGCGCGCCTTGTTGGACGCATCGTCGGAAAGCCGCGTCCACAGAGGATGGCTGACCGTGAAGGTGCCGTCGATGATGTCGATCGCCGGCCGAATCTCCTCGGAGATTATCGCTTCGATCCGAGGCAGATCCCGCGGCGGGATGGCTTTGGGCCGAGCCGCGGATTCGAGTGCGGCGGCATCGGGCCTGCGCGCCGCCGACCGGGGAATCCGGCCGCCAGCGCTTTCCTCTGCAGGCCGCGGCCTTGCCGACAGCTTGTGCATGACGCCCTCGATCCCGCCTTCCCCACGCGAGATCATGTCGAGGTATTTTTTCAGCCGTTCCGCGTTCTCCTGCACCATCGCCGCCTCCTCGCGGAATGCCGCATGCGGATCGACTACGCCGGGCGGTCTCTGCCTCCGCTCCGGAGTCGTACCCCGGCAAAGAAGCCGCCAAGTATTTCAACTTTCAACGACTGCACAGCCCATAATATCACCGTGCAACATTTTTCTGAAGCCGTGACCTCAGGCGGATTCAATTGATGCGCTCATGTCGTGCTGGCAATCCCTGAATATTGATAGAGGAGAATTTTTGCTTTCCGTCCGCAATA
>JALYWP010000129.1 GCA_030852655.1 Pseudomonadota bacterium
GCATGCAACTCGACAGTGTCGCCGACCGCGACCGGCTGGTTCGAGCGAACCTTGGCGATGAAGGTGACTTCCGGGTTCCTGATCGAGACGGCCGACACGCGCTTGAAGGAGCCCTGGAAGACCACGTCGACCACCTTCGCTTCGCCGAGCGATACGGATGCGCCCTGCGGCTCGAGTGTGATGTGCTCGGGGCGGATCGCCAGCGATACGTCGAAGCCCGGCTCGCCCGCCGCCTCGACTGCCACCAGCCCCACCTGCGTGTCGATCCTGATCTCGTCCATGCCGAGATCCTGCACCTTGCCGGTGAGCAGCGTCGATTCGCCCATGAAGGTGGCGCTGAAGCGAGAGGCCGGCCGCGAGTAGACGCGCTCCGGCGGCCCCTGGTCCTCGATACGGCCATTGTTCATGACGACGCAATGGTCGGCGAGCGCCATTGCCTCCTCCTGGTCATGGGTGACATGGATGAAGGCGGTGCCGACGCGCTTCTGCAGCGCCTTCAACTCGTCCTGCATCTGCCGGCGCAGCTTCAGATCCAGCGCGCCAAGAGGCTCGTCGAGGAGCAGCACGGCCGGCTCGACGACCAGCGCGCGCGCCAGCGCGACGCGCTGCCGCTGGCCGCCGGAGAGCTGGTGCGGCATCTTGCTGAAGGAGTCGGCGAGGCCCACCATCGCCAGCGTCTCGCGCGCCCGCCCGATGCGTCTTGCGCGCGGGGCGCCGCGCATCCTGAGGCCGAAGCCGACATTGTTGCCGACCGTCATGTGCGGAAAAAGCGCATAGTCCTGGAACACGGTCGCGGTCGGCCGACGCGCCGGCGGCATGCGGGTGAAATCATTGCCGCGGATGAAGACGCTGCCTTCGCTCGGATGCACGAAACCTCCCAGAATCGACAGCAACGTCGTCTTGCCGGAACCGGACGGTCCGAGCAGCACGGTGTAGCTGCCGGCCTCGACATTCAGCGAGACCTCGTCGAGCGCCTTCTGGCGGCCGAAGCTGTGCGAGATCTTTCGGATTTCGACTAGGGACCCGGACAGGGAACCAGTCATCGGCGGCTTCTCCGGAGAAATGCGAGTTCGAGCAGCAAGGCAAACAGGATCGAGACGGCGAAGACAAGCGAGCCGACGGCGTTGGTGCGCGGGTTGAGGCCGGAACGCAGCATGTTCCAGATCTCGACCGGCAGCGTCGTGTCGAAGCGGGTGAGCAGGAAGGAAATGACGAATTCGTCCCATGAGAAAGTCATCGACAGAAAGAAGGCAGCGAAGATCGCCGGCCACATGACAGGCACGCTGACCATGAACAGCACCTTCCATTCCGGCGCACCGAGGTCGCGCGCGGCGCGTTCGATATTCACCTGGTGCTCGCCCATCTGGCTGTAGATGATGGCAAAGCAGAGCGGCAAATTGATCACCACATGGCCGATGCCGGCGGCGACGAGCGATTTCGCGACGCCGGTCCAATTGAACAGGATAAGCAGCCCCATGCCGATGATCAGGTAGCTGACGGTCAGCGGCAGGGTTATGAGCCCGCGCAGGAGGCCCGAGCGCGGTAGATGGTGGCGCGCGAAACCCCAGGCGGCGAGGAAGCCGAGCGCTACGGCGACGAGGGACGAGAAAAGCGCGACCAGCACCGAGTTGATCAGCGCCGAGATCAGGCGCTGGTCGGCAAGAACGGCCTCGTACCAGCGCAGGGACGGGCCGGTGAAGGGCGGGATCGGGAAGGACGTCGCCTGCAGCGAGAACAGCACCAGCACGACCACCGGCAGGAAGATGAAGCCGTAGATTGCCAGCGCATAGGCCGAGAAGAGGATTTTTGTCAGCGCCCGCATCTCAGGCCCGCTCGATCTTCAGCCAGCGGGCGCACAGGAGATAGGCGAGCGTCACCACCGCCATCAGGATGATGGCGAGCGCGGAGGCCAGTGAAAAATCGCCGCGCCGGCCGATCTGCATCATGATCAGCTGCGGCATCAAGAGTTCGTTGTTGCCGCCGAGGATCTGCGGCGTGATGTAGTCGCCGATGGCGAGCACGAAGGTGAGGAAGGCGCCGACCATGATGCCGGGCAGCGTCAGCGGCAGGATGACATGCAGGAATGTGCGCACCGGCCCGGCGCCGAGATCGGCGGCGGCGCGCCGGTAGCTTGGCGACAATTGCTTGAGGTTGGCGAAGATCGTCAGCGTCAGCAGCATGACGAAAAAGTGCACGAAGCCGATGACTGTCGCCGCCCGCGTATTGGCGAGTTGCAGCGGCGCGTCGATCAGCCCGGAACCGGTCAGCGCCTTGTTCACCACGCCGTTCTCGGCCAGCACCAGCAGCCAGCTGTAGGAGCGCACGACATAGGAAGTCCAGAACGGTAGGATCGCTAGCACCAGCGCCAGCCGCTGCAGCCGTTGTGGCACGATCTCGGCCAGTATCCAGGCGAAGGGATAGGCCAGCAGCACCGAGATGGCGGTGACGGTCAGCGTCACCTCGAGCGAATTGACCAGCGCACGCCAATAGCTCGGGTTGCGGAAGAACTGCCGGTAATTCTCCAGCGTCGCCGCGCCGCCGCCATGTTCGATCAGGCTGAGCACTGCCATGGCGATAAAGGGCAAGACGAAGAAAACGAGCGTCCACGCCAGCGCTGGAGTGACCAGCGCCCAGGGCAGAAGCCGGCCGGGCGTCGTTGCGTTCACGCGACCTGTTTATTGCGCCTGGAGCATCTCTGTCCAGACATCCTGCATCTTCTTGTCGAGATCGGCGTCCGGGGCGGGATAGGCCTGCGCGCGGGCAAGGAATTCGGGTTGCTCGTCGAAGCGCAGCGTCTTCTTCTCTTGGTCGGTCAGCGCCGCCTTGGAATTCGCCGGCATGCCCCAGTAGCAGGAGGAGGTGGCGAGGCGCGCCTGGCCTTCCGGGCTGAGAATGTACTGGATGAATTTCAGCGCCAGGTCCTTGTTCTTGGAATCCTTGAACATGGCGAGCGCCTGCGACCACAAAACCGCGCCCTCCTTGGGGATCGAGAAGTCGAGCGCCGGGTTCTCCTTGGCCAGCCCCGCCGTCACGAACTCGCCGCCGCCGACCAGGATGTCGACCTCGCCCGTGCCGAGAGCGGTCTGGCTGGCGACGATCTCGCCGACCAGCTTGGCGTTGCCCTTCATCTTCAGCAGCACCTCGCGGATGGCCGGCAGGTCGGCCTCGGTCAGATCGGCCGTCTTCAGCCCCAGCGACAGCGCGGCCATGCCGATGACGGGCAGATAGTAGTCGTAGATGGCTATGCGGCCCTTGTATTTCGGATCGGTGAGCGACGCCAGCGACTGCATGTCTTCAGGATCGGCCTTCTCCTTGTTGTAGGCGATCGTGTTGTAGCCGAACTTTTCGGTGATGCCGTAGCGCTTGCCGTCGATGACCGTGTAGTTGTCGAGCTTCACTTCAGGAAAGAGATCGGCAAGCGGGAGCTGGTCTTCGGGCAGCGGCTCGAACAGGCCTTTTTCGACGCCGCGCCGCACGTCGATCGAATCGATCACCATCACGTCCCAGTCGCCGGGCTGCGACTGCTCGACAAGCGCCAGGCCTGCTCCGGTGCCCTCGAATTCCTTGACATTGACCTTGACGCCGTTGGCCTCCTCGAAAGGCTGCAGCAGCGCCGGGTCGGCATGGTCGCACCAGATCAGCGCGTTGAGCTCCTGGCTCAGGGCCGGCGAGCCGGCAGACAAGGCGAGAGCCGCCGCGGCAAGTGCAGCTGCGCACACATGGTTCTTCAGAATCGACTTCATCGGAGATCTCCCATTGCCATTCGGCTCGTTACTGGAAAATTGAACCAATTCCAAACTTGAGTCAATTCCAGATTTGGTGCAATGTTGTCCCCGCATGAGCGGATTGCGCGCAAAGCACAGGGCGGACAGGCACCAGCGCATCATCGAGGCGGCCGCTTCCCTGTTCCGGCAGGCGGGCTACGAAGGCGCCAAGATCGGGGCCATCGCCACCGAGGCGGAGGTTTCCGTCGGCACCATCTACAATTACTACCGCAACAAGGGAGACATCCTCGTCGCCATCGTCTCGATGGAAGTCAACGAGGTGCTCAATGCCGGACGCGCCGTCGTCGCCGCGCCGCCCAGGAACGTAGCCGACGCGATCGACACGCTGATCGGCATCTACATCGACCACTCCCTGATCTATCTGTCGAAGGAGATGTGGCGGCAGGCGATGGCGATTTCCACGCGGCAGCCCGACAGCCCGTTCGGCAAGACCTATGCGGCGCTCGACCGCAGCCTGACCGACCAGACCTGCGAACTGGTGGAACGCCTGAAAGGTCTCGGCCTCGTCAGGCCCGGCACCGATATGCGCGCGGCCGGCCAAATCATCTTCAACAACATGAACATGATGTTCATCGAGTTCGTGAAGCAGGAAGCGATGCCCCTCGGCGAGTTGCGCATCGCCATCCGCCGCCAGAACGACGTGCTCGTAGGCGCCATCGCGGCACCGTCGGCCGGTTGAGCTCCGTCGGCCGCAGGAACTACCGGCGCCCACCCTGACAGCTGACAGGCAACTGACACGCCGCCGTCCGGTTGGACATTGCGGCAAGCCGCATTAAGTCTGGTGGGCCATGCCACCTGCGCCTCGCCGGTCTCGAACGGGGAAAGACGGCCAAGGAAGCCTTTATGAACATCGTCGATCTCCTCCTCGCCGTTCTGCACCACTTCCTCGTCTTCTCTCTCGCCGGCATACTTGCCGCCGAATTCGCGCTGGTCCGGCCGGGGCTTACCGGCTCCAGCCTCGGCCTGCTCGGGCGCATCGACGGCGCCTATGGTGGCGTCGCCAT